>CAURAS010000008.1:0-14894 GCA_963522865.1 uncultured Cardiobacterium sp. | reverse complement strand
CTTGCAGCATAAGGCTTACAGCGTTTTTTAGCCTCCATTTTGTCCTATACGCCGGTTTTTTATATCTTTGTAATCCTGCCGTTTCGCCCCATTTTTGCGGCTTGTAATCTTTCGTATGTAGCAAATAGGGTTTAAGCATACAGCAGTTTACATACACCTGAGCGCTCGATGTGTATGTAAACGCGGACCTGTTTCAGGCAAAGAGTTTTTTGACTTCGTCGAGGTCGAAGGTTTTTTTGTCGTCGTCCACGCTGATGATGCTTTCGGCGATGTGGCGTTTTTTGTCCTGGAGCGCCAGGATTTTTTCTTCGATGCTGTTTTTGCAGATGATGCGGTAGGCCATGACGTGTTTGTTCTGGCCGATGCGGTGGCTGCGGTCTATCGCCTGGTTTTCGACAGCCGGGTTCCACCACGGGTCCACGATGAAGACGTAGTCGGCTTCGGTCAGGTTTAAGCCGGTGCCGCCCGCTTTAGTGCTGATGAGGAAGACGCGCACGGCGTCGTTATTCTGGAAGTTTTCGACTTTGGCTTTGCGGTCGCGCGTTTTGCCGTCGAGGTATTCGTAGGGGATGTTTTCGGCTTCCAGGCGCGTCTGGATGAGACCGAGCATTTTGACGAAGCTGGAGAAGACGAGGATTTTGTGCGCGCCGGTTTTTTCTTTGATGTTTTCGAGTAGCAGGTCGAGTTTGGCGGAGTCGTCGCCGTAGTCTTCGCGGTCGGGCAGCAGCGCCGGGCTGTTGCAGATTTGGCGCAGTTTGAGCAGGCCGTCCAAGATGTGCAGTTGGCTTTTTTCGATGCCGTCGGCGGCGATTTGGTGCAGCAGTTGTTCGCGGTAGCGTTTTTTGGTCGCGTCATAGAGTTTGCGCTGCGCCGCGCCCATGTCGCAGTAGAGGATGCTTTCGGTTTTCGGCGGCAGTTCGGTTGCGACTTGTTCTTTGGTGCGCCGCAGGAGGAAGGGGTGGATGAGTTTGGCGAGTAGCGCGGCGCTTGCTTCGTCTTTGTGTTTGTCGATGGCGTCGGCGAAGGTGTTTTTGTA
The DNA here is from genome assembly GCA_963522865.1 of uncultured Cardiobacterium sp. Classification (GTDB taxonomy): domain Bacteria; phylum Pseudomonadota; class Gammaproteobacteria; order Cardiobacteriales; family Cardiobacteriaceae; genus Cardiobacterium. The sequence continues at coordinate 13,858 of CAURAS010000008.1, read as the reverse complement.
GTGGGCGTTGTTGCCGAGCAGGCCGGGGTTGAGGAAGTTCATTTGCGCGTAGAGGTCGAAGGTGTTGTTTTCTATCGGCGTGCCGGTGAGGCAGAGGCGGTTCTCCGCTTGTAGCAGGCGCACGGCTTTGTAGCGCTGCGATTGGGGGTTTTTGATGGCCTGGCTTTCGTCGAGGATGATGTAGTTGAAGGGCTGGTGTTGTAGGGTTTCGATGTCGCGTACCAGGGTGCCGTAGGTGGTGAGGATGAGGTCGTGTTCGGCGAGGTGGGCGGCGTCGCTGTTGCGGTCGGTGCCGGTCAGGGCATAGACGCGCAGGTCGGGGGTGAATTTTTCGGCTTCGAGTTGCCAGTTGTAGATGAGCGAGGTCGGGGCGACGATGAGGCTGGGGCGCGTCGCTTCACCCCGGTCTTTGAGGTGCTGGAGGAAGGCCAGTGTTTGCAGGGTTTTGCCGAGGCCCATGTCGTCGGCGAGGCAGCCGCCGAGGCGGTTTTGGTGGAGGAAGGCGAGCCAGTCGAGGCCGTGCTGTTGGTAGGGGCGCAGGGTGGCGCGCAGTTTGGGCGAGGGCGCGACGGGTGGTTGGGTGTGTAGGTTTTGTAGGCGCTGGTAGCGCGCTTGTAGTTCGAGGAGGTAGGCGGGGCGCTCTTCGAGGTTTTGCAGGAGGTCGTCAATGATGCCGAATTGGTAGGCGCTGAAGCGGATGCGGTCTTTTTTGATTTCGCCGGTTTTGAGCCAGGGCGCGATTTTGTCCAGCCATTCTTGCGGCAGGATGCCGATGCTGCCGTCGCCGAGGGTGATGTAGTTTTGTTTTTTGAGGATGGCTTTTTGTAGGTCTTTGAGGCTGACGTGCTGGTCGCCAAAGTTAATGGTGAGTTCGAGGTCGAACCAGTCGATGCCGCTTTCGCTGCGGGTGCTGAGGGTCGGGCGGTTGAGGTTGTAGCGGTAGTTTTTCAGGTTTTTGAGGCCGAGGAGTTCGATGTCGGCTTTGCGCAGGGTTTCGGCGGCGTCGAGCAGCCAGTGGTTTTCGATGAGTTCGGAGGCGGCGAGTTGGTAGGGCGCGCCCGTGGCGAAGGCGGGGTGCAGGCCGCGCAGGGTGGTGAGGAGGTGGTTTTCGAGTGCTTGGTCGCGCGGGTGTTGCAGGTAGTCGCCGGCGGCGGTGGTTTGTAGGCGCAGCGCGTGGCTTTCGGGGTCGAGGAGTTGTTCGGGGTATTGCACCAGCGGACGGAAGGTGATGATGCCATCTTGTTCGTCGAGGTAGAGTTGGGCGCGGGCGGCGGGTGCGTCTGTTTCCGGCGGCGCGGGGCGGATGAGGGTTCGGCTTTGGAGTTGGTGGCGTTCGCTGAGCGGGGCGAGGGTGTTTTGGTAGAAGGTGGCGGCGTCGGCGGCGGCGATTTTGGTTTGTGGGTGTTGGCGGAACCAGGCGATGTCGTTCGCGGTTTGTGGGTCGGCGCAGGGGTAGAGGGTGTTTTGTTGGCGGATGAAGAGCGGGTTGATGCTGAGGTTTTTTTGGGTCAGCGCGTAGTCGTGTTCGCCGAGGCGCAGGCGGGCGTTGATTTGGTAGAGGCTGCCGTCGCGGCTGAGGTCGAGGTCGAGGTTGACGCGGTCGCGGGTGTTGAGGGCGAGCGGGGTGAGGTTGGTGCGGGTGTAGGTGGTGTTGATGTCGTGCGCGTAAACGGCGCAGTCGATGCGCTGGCAGAGGGCGGCAAATTCGCGCACGGCGATGGTGAGCGCTTCGGCGCGGGTTTGCGCGAGGCGATAGTTTTTGGCGATGCGGCCGGTGTCGTAGTAGAGGGCGAGGACTTCGCTGCCGTGGCGGCCGTCAAGGATGTGGTCGTCGAGGTCGTAGGCGTCCAGCGGTTTGATGCGGGTGGCGATTTCGGTGCGGGTTTTGTCGTATTTGCCTTCGAGGACGGCGAAGCCGATGAATTGTCCGCCTTGGAATTCGATGCACAGGGCATGGCCGTAGTCGCTGGCGGCGATGGGCGCGGCTTCGGGCAGGCGGATTTTGTCGAAGATGTCGCGCGGGGCGAGTGCCGGATCGCGCGGGGCGACGCGCAGTCCCTGGTCGGTGATGTCGGCGGCGAAGAGGCGCTGTGCGTCGCGGTCGTCGGGGTCAAAGCCGTATTCTTGCATGAGGGCGGCGAGGTGGCGCCGCGGGTAGTCATCGGCGAAGTAGTCGCGGCCGAACAGGGTGACGATGTAATCCAGCGCCATGTGCAGGTGGCGGCAGTAGGCGGTTCTGCGCTTGCAGTTGCAGTGCAGGCTGAGGGTGTTTTGTGTGCGGTCGTAGGTGATGTGTTGTTCGTAGCGTTCGCCCCAATCCTGGGTGCGCAGGGTGAAGGTGCTACGTGTACGTTTGTAGATTTTGACACGGTTGTCGTGGCGGCAAGCATCAATGCCGTGGCGGCTGAAGTCCGCGATGATGGTTGCAGGGGCGATGGTTTGCTCGGGCGTGAGGGTGTAGGTCAGTACCTCTGGGGCAGCGGGGCGCGCTGGCGCCGAGCGGAGGGCGGGCAGGGGATTTTGTTCGCGGATGTGGTCGGCGAGATCGCGCAGGGCGGCGACGCTGTGTTTGCAGATGCCGCCGTAGTCGTAGGGGCAGGTGCAGTGTGCGCTAAGCCTTTTGGCGTAGCGCAGGGTGATGTAGTAGAGCGCGCCAGTCGAGCCGGGGCAGGTGTAGGTGGCGCTGTCGTCGTCTAAGCTGTCTTGCGCAACGCGGCATTCTTTGGCGCGCTGGATGGAGGCGCGGTTGGCGTGTCTTTGGATGTATTTGTCAATGGCGTCAAGGGTAGGGAGCATGCGTGAGGTCGTTTTGTGAAGGTTAGGGAAATTTACATACACCTGAGCGCTCGATGTGTATGTATATGGCAATTCAGCGTAAACTGCCGTTATACATACACTTGAGCGCTCGATCTGTATGTATATTTACGTGTAGGTGTTTAGCGACCAAAGGTCGTGGTCAAGCTGGCGCTGCCGAGGCTGTGTGCCCAGACGTTAAAGCCGATGCGTGCGGTAGTGGTGTCTTCGGGCAGGTCGAGGCGCTCGCAATCTAGCGCGTGGATGGTGAAGATGTAGCGGTGCGCGCCGTGGCCGGGGGGAGGACAGGCGCCGCCGTAGTGGTAGTCGCCGTAGTCATTGCGGACGTGGCGCGCGCCAGCAGGCAGGCTGGCGGCGGCATTTTCCGCGAGGCCGCGTGCTTCGGCGGGCAGGTTGATGACATACCAGTGCCAGAAACCGGAACCAGTCGGCGCATCCGGGTCGTAGCAGGAAAGGGCAAAGCTCTTTGTGCCGGCCGGCGGGTTCGCCCAGTGCAGTTCGGGCGAGTGGTTTTGACCGCCGGCGTCGGTGTGGACGTGTGCTAGCGGCAGGGTGGCGTTATCCGTCAGTGTGGGGGAGGTGAGGGTGAAGGTCGTCATGAGATTCTCCAGGTTATGGGTGAATTATTTGCCTGCCAGTTTCTTGGCAAAGCGCCAAAAGGGGCGGAGTAATAACCAGCCCCAGCGGAATGGCTTGAGCAGTTTGTGCATTTGCCGCAGATGGAGGTGTAATTCATTGGCCAGTTGCAGGTCATTCAGCGGCGCATGATTCAAGGTGTTTTGGATGCGTTCGAGTTTATCATCCAATTTCGTATTCAGTTGTTGATATTGTTGGTTCAATTGGGCGAGATCATGCTGAGTTTGCTCAAGATAGCGATGGTTTTGCTGGATGCTTTCCTGAATATGCCAAGATTTGTCTTGCATTTGCTGAAGTCGTTCTTCCAGCGTATGCAGCTTTTGCGTTTGTTGCGCAATACGCTGCAATAAAATCTGCATAACGCCGACAAATTCAGGGTGTTTTTCCAATGATATCCGCAGTTGGCTATTATGATAGCGTAGCTGCTGATCCAGCAGCGCAGCGCGTTCGGGATAAAAAACTTTGCCGTCGCTATTTTCTATTTCCTTCGTTTGCCGTTGGTGTTGATAAGCCAATGGTTGAGGGATAACACCGATATCGCCTGCCAGTATAAGGCGCAAATGGTAATCTCGGTCGGCCAAAAGTGACAGATTTTCATGATAAGAGCCAATTTGTGCAGCAATACGCTGGCGGATAAGCAGGCTAATGGGCACCGTGATATCGCTGACCAGCATATCGGCCAAAGCAAAATGTGTATGCCAATGGGGCGCAGAAATAGGGCTTTCTTCAATAATACGGTCATTGGCGATACGCTCATGGATGATTTCGTATTGGCTGGTAACGGCGGCAAAGCGGATGTTTTTGGGATTTTCCAGGAATGCAACCGTTTCTTCCAGAAACGTGGGACGCCAACTGTCGCCATCATCATGGATAGCAATATAATCGCCCTGGCTACGGGCAAGCGCGACATTGATAGCGGCTTCTCTGCCGATGCTGGGCGAAAAGTGTTTGACGGTGATGCGGTTTTGCAATGCTGCGCCATAAATTTTTACCAGCTGCGCTACGGCATCCGGAGCGCCACCATCATTAATCAGCAGTAAATGCCAATTGTCATAAGTTTGCGCCAATACACTTGCCAATGCCCGCGCTAATAATATTGGTCGGTCTTGACTGGGCATGATGATAAAAACTTTGCCATGCGGGAATGAAGAATTCATGTTTTTACCTCAGGAAAATTGACGCAGGACGCGCGCGGGGAAATTGTTCAGATAGCGGTCGATAATCTCGCGCAGGAAATCGCGCTGCTGTGCATCAGCGTTAATCCACCAATAGCGCATTTGTCCGATAATATAACCAGAATAGGCAAGCGTTTCTTTGGCTTCTGCGAAACTTTCTGGCATTTTCGACGTAATCATCGGTTCACTGCTGTTATGATCAAAGGTAGCACAATGCCCTAACGTCATAAATTCTTTTAGCTCTTCATCCGTAGGTGAAAGCATATAAGCACCAATCATCGCGAGGGTCTCTGCTTTGCCCAAATCAGCTAGGGTGATAGGTAGGGTATTTTCATGAAAGAGTTTGTGGACGGTATCGAGTGCGCCTTCCTGAAAGGGACGAATTATATTGTCGTATTGTTGCTGTTCTTTGCTGTGATCGGCGCATACAGGATACGCGATGCCATCTTCCTGCAACGCATAGTGGCGGGTGGTGCCTTCATTGGCGCTGTGCAATTGTTCCAATAAAGCTACCGCCTGCCAGAGTTCCCATTGGCTGTCTTTGGGCGCAAAGTCGCTGGCAAAACAGGATTCCATTAGCCCCGCCGCGAAGCGGTTGCCTTTGGCGAGCGGCCATAGTCCGTAATAAAAGCCCGTAAGTACAGTTTCGTCATTTTCTTTGCGGAGCAGATTGTTCAGGCTGTATTGCATGCTGGCATACCAGCCCATATCGACCATAGCCGAACATTTTTTATTGTCTAAACCGGCCTGCTGGAAATAGGCCAATGCCGCCTGCAAGTGTTCTCCGTGTTGCTGTTGTAATTGTGCAAAGATTATTCTGCTGTGCTGGCGCAGCAATGCTTCAAATTGGGGGGTAGTATTCCCCCAGGTGAGTAGGGTATCTAGCGAGCCGAATAATTGTTGTGCGGCATCCTGTAATTCAGGGATAGTGGATAATCCGGCGCGATTAAGCGCTTCGCCTACTGTTTTTTTGCCATCGGTGGATGCCAGAAAGGCAACGAGATCCGGATCAAGCCATTCCGGGCGGCTTTTTTGCATGCCGGAGATGATATTGAGGGCAGCGCGTGAGATATATAAATAGTGGGCGCGGACGCCGCTTTTTTTTGCTAACCCGGATGTTTCCCAGGCGCGCTGCATTAGATAGCCGTCACGGGCGCAGAAATGGAGTTGTTTGATTTGATGTAATTGTGTGCGTTCTGCCAGCCATTGCACGAAATGAGCAAGCGTCATGCCACCCATGATTTGTCCGAGGCGATACCAGAATGATTCCGGTGTTTTTTCCCGACGATTTTGTGCGGCATCTTGTAAATCGAGATGGCGTTTGTAGCAGGAGAAGGGTAAAAGTTGCGGATTAAGTCTGGAGCCGACACGGCGGTCAGATATGACGCGGCGATAGGCAAGTGTCGCTATTCCCTTGCTTTGTGGTATGGCAATGTCGGCATGTAAATCATCGCCAATATGCAGGATTTTTTTGTCGCCCAGTTCGGGCGCAAGTGCCTGCCAGATATTGCCGCTGGCTTTGCAGTATCCGATTTCTGCGGAAACGTGTAAACCTTGCCAGTTTTGATAGCCTGCGTTTTGCAGGAGTTCTGCCAGTAATTTGCCAGGGAGATACATGTCGGAGACCAGTATCCACGGTTTACCGATAGTGTTTAATTGTTGCGTTAGTGCGAGGATATCGGGGACGGCAAGCAATACTTGGCTTTCCACAAAGCATTCAACTTCTGCGGCGAGGGAATAAGCGGTAAATTCTGGTAAAAGCGCGGGTAATTCGGCATAGATTTGCGCAAAGGTGATTTCTTCCGCGCCGTGATTTTGCGCTTGGTGCTGACGGGCATTGCGTTCTGCCTGTTCGCGTGCGGCGGCAAAGCCTTTGGCATGATAACCATAGGCGTGCAGCAATCGGCGCTCCACTTCGGCAAAGACGTCAATAGGGCTATTAAGCAGACGGGTCAGAGCGGTATCGAAGATATCAAAGGAAACGATATCAGCGCTTTCCGCATGTTTTAGGGCTTCGACAATAAAAGCGTCGTCGCTTTGCCATTCGTCAAGCGGGTTTTCGGCGGGAGATTGCCAGGGGGCAAAGAGGGCAGGGTGTGAGCGTTCGTGCTTCATGTCTGGTCATTCCTTTTCAAGTGGCATCCGGCAGATAAAATAATTCCGGGGCATTGCCCCGGAATATGCGTGGCGGTAGCGGGCGCTTTATTTGCGTGCTTCGCCTTCGCGGGTGATGACGACCCAGCCTTTGAGCTGCTCGATGCGCTGTTGGCTTGGCAGGAAGGTGCCGACGTGCTCGATGTTGGAGGCGCTGTAGGCGGTGGCGGTGCGTGCCATTTCGGCCATGTCGCGTCCCAGGAGCAGGCCACGGATAGTGCCGGCGACCATCGCATCGCCTGCGCCGACGGTACTGGTAACGCGCACGCGCGGCGGTTTGGCGTGCACGGCTTCGTTCTTAGTGATAAACCATGCGCCTTGGCCGCCCATGGAGACGACGACGATTTTCATGCCGCGCGCGATGTAGTTGCGCGCTTCAGCGATGATGTCGGCATCGGTCGGCAGTTCGCGCCCGCACATTTCTTGCAGTTCGTGGATGTTGGGTTTGATCATGTCCGGCAGAATGTCGGCACTCATGGTTTCCATCAGCGCCTTGCCGCTGCTATCGACAACGATGTATTCAAATTTGCCGCTATATTTGGCGACGATGCGGGCGTAGAGGTTTTTGTCCACGCCGGCGGGCAGGCTGCCGCCCATCATCAGTACGCGCGCGGAGCCGACGTGCTGGTCGATGTAGTCCCACAGTTGTTGCTGGTATTCTTCGGGAACGAAGAGGCCGGCGGGGTTGATGTCAGTGGTTTCGCCGTTGCTGCCATCAACGATTTTGACGCAGGTGCGGGTTTCACCTGGAACGCGGATGCAGTGGTCAATGACGCCATGCTGTTTGAAGGTGCGGACGAAGCGTTCTTCGTTATCTGCGCCCATGAAGCCGGTGGCGCTGGTGCTGATGCCCGCATCGGCGAGGTTGATGGCAACGGTCAGGCCTTTGCCGCCGACGGTGATGTCTACGGCTTGTGCGCGGTTTACGGCGTCGCGTTGCCAGCCATCGACGTGGATGGTCATGTCGATCGCGGGGTTGGCGGTGATGGTGATGACTTCCATTGGGTCTCCTGTATGCTCAAGGGGTTTGGGTCAGGAGGCGTCGCGTGGGCGATGCCTCTTACGGTTTTTAGTAAAAAGTTGCGCGCATTATACGGTTTGGGCAAGGCGCTGGCGATGTTTTTGTGCCTTTTCAGCGGGCGCGCGAAGTGGTGTAGTCGGCTGCATTTGTACTTTAACGAGCAGACGATACGGTGAAATTATACATACACCTGAGCGCTCGTAGTGTATGTAAATGGGGTGGTACAAATGCCGTGCGTGCCGAGCGCAATCCATCCTTCTCTCTCACAGGCGGTTACGTACACGCCTTGCTACCCCCTACGCACCGGGTTTACATACACCTGAGCGCTCGTAGTGTATGTAAAGTAAAAATCTGCACAGGGGGCGTAAAAGGGGTACATTGCTCGTATCACCCTTGCAAGGAGCTGCCATGCCCACCCCGCCCGAACGCCCCAACAAAAACAGCAGCCTCATCGCCGCTGCTGCGGTTATCTTGGCTGTTGGTATCGGGCTGTGGCAGCTCTTTGTCGATTTGCTTCATTCCCAACCGCAAGCGCAGTCCGCTGCGTCGTCGGTTGTTCAAGAGCATGCTGCTTCGCATGCTGTCCCGGAACGCAGGGAATTGCCAGGCATGACCCTCGACGTTGCCACGGTAGAACCATCCGCGGTATCAGTGAGCGTGAGTGTTGCGCAATCTGCCACTCCGTGGCGCGAAGCTATTCTCGATCCGGATGCAGATGACCTCGACAGTTTTCCGTCAGCCGCGCAAACCTGGAGCGACGTGCTTGCTGGCCACGCGCCAGATAGGGGTTTTGCCGCGTTTTATCTTGACGACGGCGATCTTGGCTATATCAGCAACAGCTCAAAGGAGCACCCCTATTTTGCCGGCAGCGCCCTTTCTTATGGTAGTGAACGGCAAACCGCTTCCATTGCCGCGCTTGCGTCCCTCTGGCAGAAAGAACCCCATCGCCTCATTGCCCAGGAAAATGTGGCAGAAATGGGCGTGCATTATGCCTGGGATGAATTTCACGGCATTCCCGCCGAAGATTTTGCGGCCTGTTGGCTGGGCAAACTGCGGGTAGAAAAAAGCGGGCGTTATCGTTTCCACATGCAACAAAGCAGGTCGGCGGCGCGCGTGTTGCTTGACCGTCACGTTATTTACGAAGGCAGCGCCCCGGAAACGCCGAATATTTGGCTGGAGGCAGGCGAATACGCGCTCGAAGTGGAATACGTCAATAATTGGCATACGGCCGATTTCAGTATTGCCCTGAAGCCGTCCTTTAAGGAAAATCCATGAATAACAAGCCGCTCGCTATCTTTGCCCTTATTCTACTTGCCGTCGCTCTTGGAATCAGTTTCTGGGAATTGCGCGATATGTTTGGTCTCGCCACCGATGATATGTCTGCTGTTGTTGCCGCCAATCCCGCATTGCCGCCCGCGCCCGTTGCGCCAAAGCCTGAACCGGTCGCCGCGAAGCCACAGGCTGAGATTGCCTATCCCCTCGCGGCTTTTCCCCTCGCGCGGCAAACTTGGAGTGAGGCGCTGCAAACTCAAGCGCCCGCGAGTGGCTTTCGCGTCTCTTATCTTGACGATGGTGACCTGCGCCGCCTCAAAGAGCCCAATCCCGATGCCTCCGGTAGCATCGAATCCGCTCAGATGCAATTGCAGGAAGGCTTGGGCACGCCGGACATGGAAGCGCTTGCCGCCCTCTGGCAACACGAACCGCAGCGCCGTATCGGCGAAGAAATCGTGCGCAAAATAGCCGTTCATTACATCTACAATGAATTCCGCCGCATCCCTTCTAACGATTTTGCCGCTTGCTGGATTGGCAATCTCCGTCTGCCAAAAAGCGGGCATTATCAGTTTCGCGTTAAACAAAGCTGGTCGGGCACACGCATCCTCGTCAACCGCCATACCATCTACAACGGCTATCGTAGCGAGGATATTGACGTCTGGCTTGATGCTGGCGACTACCTGCTCGAAGTCGAATATGCCAACAACTGGCACACTACCCATTTTTCAGTCGCCCTTGACTTGCTACACGATGCTGTCAGCGTCAGCCAGGACGCGGTAAAGAATCCCCATTTATAACAGGAGGCTCTCATGCAACTCATCCTCTGGCGGCACGCCAGCGCCAGCTACTATACCGGCTATGACCGCGCACTTGACCCGGTTGGTCATCACCAAGCCGAGCAAGGCGGACAATGGCTTGCTGCCCACTATCCGATGGTGGTCATTTACACCTCGTCCGCACTGCGCGCGCAGGAAACCGCAGTGCATTACCCTTTTCCGGCGCAGGCGTTTAGTGCGCTTAATCCGGGCAAATCTGCCGACACTATCCTTGATTTCCTGTTGGCGGCAGGTGAAGAGCGGCTGATTGCCGTCGGCCACCTGCCGTGGATTGGTCAACTGGCAGCGCATCTGCGCGGCGAACATGGCTATTTTCCCTTTAACCACGGCATGATTCTGGTCTTCAACGGCGACGCCAGTCGCGGTTGGCAAATGACCGCTTCGTTTCAGCCGCAGCCAGTAAGTGGATGATGATCGGGAAGGAAATGCGACGGTGATTTACCAGAATGGCGATAGAAATATGGTGCGTTGCCGCAAAATCGGGCGCGCCATGCGTGAACATAGGAAAAGAAAAAGCCCTGAATGAACAGGGCTTAAAATAATGAAATCTGGTAGGCGCGATTGGACTCGAACCAACGACCCCCACCATGTCAAGGTGGTGCTCTAACCAACTGAGCTACGCGCCTAAAGTGGAGGCGCATTATAGGTATTTTTTGCGTGAACGCAAGCGATTTTTCAGCGTCTATTTGTGTGGGAGATTCATCCGTTAAGGAAGCATGATGTGCTTCTATTTTTGTGTGTACCTGGAGAAGAAGACGGCGGAAGGGGTAAGTGCGGCGATGGTTGAGGCACTGCGGGGGCAGACGGAGCACAGCATCACGCCGCCAAACCGGGGCAAAGCATTTGCGCGGCACATGCGGCGGTGACGGAGGTGTTGGGAGTAGAATTCTACTTCCCGCCCCCGTACCAGCCATGGGAGCGTGGGACGAACGGGAACACCAACGGCTTGTTACGGGAGTTTCTTCAGAAACATCATAACATTGTGCAATTTTCTGATGCGTACATGGAGAAAGTGGTGCGTAAATTGAACAACCGCCCGCGCAAGTGTTTGCAGTGGAGAACGCCTTATGAAGTGCATTTTGGACAGACCTTGCACTTGGTTTGACGATTCGCGGTATACAGCTGAGCGCTCATAGTATATGTAAAAGCAGTCAGCGCTCGCGTTCGGTAGTGCGCTGCGCCAGCGAAAAAAGCGCGTCCTTGTAGGCGCTATCAGGGAATGCGGTCAGCGCCTGCATCGCTTCATGAGCAAGGCGTTCCGCCGCTTGTCGGCTATAGGGCAGGGCGTCGGTTACCTGCAGGAGAGCGATGACTTCGCCAATCGCCTCGCGGTCGCCCGCTTCGATGATGTCGCGCAGGCGTTGTTTTTGCGCGGCGGGGAGTTGCTGTTGCGCGCGGATGAGCGGCAAGGTCGGTTTGCCTTCGGCGAGGTCGTCGCCGAGTGATTTGCCGATGAGCGCTTCGTCGCCGGTGTAGTCGAGCAGATCGTCCATGATTTGAAAGGCCATGCCGAGTTTGCGGCCGTACACGGCGAGCTGTTCGCTGCGCGCTTCGGGAAGGCCGGCAAGCAGTCCGGCGGTTTTGCAGGCGGCGGCAAACAGTACGGCGGTTTTGAGTTCGATGACGCGGTAGTAGCGCGGCTCGTCCACGTCCGGGTCGTGCATGTTGCCGAGCTGCATCACTTCGCCGGCGGCGATGAGGTTGACTGCATCCGCCATCATTGCAATGACGGCATTGTTGCCGGTGCGTACCATCAGCTGGAAGGCGCGGGTGTAGAGGAAGTCGCCGACGAGAACGCTGGCGGCGTTGCCAAAGGCGATATTGGCGGACGGTTTGCCGCGACGCAGCGCGGATTCATCGACAACGTCGTCGTGCAGCAGGGTGGCGTTGTGGATGAATTCGATGAAGGCGGCAGCGGTGATAGCGTGTTCGCCGCGATAGTCGCAGAGGCCGCAGCTAAGCAGGGTCAGGAGCGGGCGGAAGCGTTTGCCGCCGTCGCCGATGGCGTATTGCATGACCAGTTCTGCCAGCGGGACTTCGGATTGCATTTCCGCGCGCATCAGCGCTTCGGTCGCTTGCATGTCCGGCTGCACCAGTTGCCGTATCGCCTCGTCGCTCAATCGCTTGCTCATGGGGGTGTCAGGTTTCCTGTATGAAATGAGGCGCTATTGTAGCGGATAGGTTTTTGGGGCGGGCAAGAAAAAACGCCCGCGAGGGGCGTTTTTGGGAATTCGGTTTTTGGCTCCCGGAGACGGGCTCGAACCGCCGACCCAGTGATTAACAGTCACTTGCTCTACCGACTGAGCTATCCGGGAATACTGTATGTCGTTTTCTCAATTTGGCTCCCGGAGACGGGCTCGAACCGCCGACCCAGTGATTAACAGTCACTTGCTCTACCGACTGAGCTATCCGGGATTGGAATTGAGGCGGCGAATTCTAAGGAGATTGGCTGATGCCGTCAAGGCGGGGTTTTGCTTTTTTTACAATGCGCTATTTTTGCTGGTAAGTTTTCAGAAATTCGGCAACTTTGTCCAGCGCGCTGCTGAGATCGTCTTTGTATTGCAGGAAGACGACACGGAAGTGGTCGGGCGCGTGCCAGTTGAAGGCGCGGCCGTGGACGAGGAGGATTTGTTTGCTGCGTAGCAGGTCAAGGATGAAGCGCTCGTCGTTGCGGATGTTGAAGCGCTCGACGTCGATTTTGACGAAGCCGTAGAGTGCGCCCATCGGTTTGGTCATGGAGAGACCGGGGATGGCGTTGATTTTCTGCCAGGCGAGGTCGCGCTGTTCGCGCAGACGTCCGCCGGGGCGGGTGAGATCGTAGATGCTTTGGTAGCCGCCGAGCGCGGTCTGGATGGTGTATTGCGCCGGCACGTTGGCGCAGAGGCGCATGGAGGACAGCATTTCCAGCCCTTCGAGGTAGCCGCGCGCCATTTCAAGGTTACCGGAGAGGATCATCCAGCCAGAGCGGAAACCGGCGGCGCGGTAGGCTTTGGACATGCCATTGAAGGTTACGCACAGGGTGTTTTCGACCAGGGTTGCGGTCGGGATGTGTTTGGCGTCTTCGTAGAGGATTTTGTCGTAGATTTCGTCGGAGAAGATCACCAGCCCATATTCTTCGGCGATGGCGACGATTTCGCGCAGGATTTCTTCGCTATAGACCGCGCCGGTCGGGTTGTTCGGGTTGATGAGGACGATGCCTTTGGTGTTGGCATTGACTTTGGCGCGGATGTCTTCGATAGACGGGTTCCAGCCGTTGTCTTCGTCGCAGAGGTAGTGTACCGCCTTGCCACCGGAGAGGTTGATGGCAGCAGTCCACAGCGGGTAATCGGGCATTGGCAGCAACACTTCGTCGCCGCTGTCGAGGAGCGCCTGCATCGCCATCACGATGAGTTCGGAGACACCGTTGCCGAGGATGATGTCATCAACGGTGACGCCCCTGATGCCGAGGCGCTGCGTTTCGTGCATCACCGCTTTGCGCGCGGCAAAGACACCTTTGGATTCGCTGTAGCCTTGCGCCTTGGAGAGGTTGGCGATGAGGTCTTCGCGCACTTCGTCCGGCGCGTTAAAGCCGAACGGTGCCGGGTTGCCGATGTTGAGTTTGACGATGTCGTAGCCCTGACGTTCCATGCGCATCGCTTCCGCCAGCACAGGGCCGCGAATGTCGTAGCAGACGTTGTCCAGCTTGTGCGATTTGCCGATTTTGCGCATGGGGTTCTCCGGTGGAATGGACGAAATGAAGGCGGCAATATACGCTCAAGCGGTGCTTTCGGCAATGTGGTTTTGCGGCGGCTGGCGGGCGTTTACATACACCTGAGCGCTCATCGTGTATGTATGTTTTTGCCGGAATGCAGGCAATAAAAAACACGCCTTAAGCGTGTTTCAAAATGCGGGCAGTTGGCATCCCCAAGGGGATTCGAACCCCTGTTACCGCCGTGAAAGGGCGATGTCCT
>CAURAS010000007.1:0-15230 GCA_963522865.1 uncultured Cardiobacterium sp. | reverse complement strand
GCGAGGCGGTCGTAAAGGGCAACCGGGGTGAGCAGGTCGGCGAGGATGGTGCGGATGACGGGCTGGTGGGTGTAGTTCATCAAAGGTTCCTTGGGGACGGTTGGCAATTTGGATTCTTCTGGGGGCGGCTTGCGGCGCACATGGTGTTCTTGCAGGCTCTCGTTTACATACACCTTGAGCGCTCAGGTGTATGTAAATGGCAGGGGCTTGTCGCCGGGAGCTGTTTGCAATTCGCTATAGGTAGGCGCTGATGCGGATGGTTTGCTGCCCCCACCCCAACCCTCCCCCACGGGGGAGGGGGCATATCGGCGGTTTTCTGCCCTTCAGTTGACGACACGAATACGCCAAGCAAGTTTATTTCAAATATACATACACCTTGAGCGCTCAGGTGTATGTAAATGGCTGGGGAGGGAGTAATTTATTACCGCACCCCGGCAATCTCATGGCGCATCGCGGCAATCACCGCTGCGTAATCCGGCGCGTTGAAGATGGCGGAACCGGCGACGAACATGTCCGCCCCCGCTTCTGCTATCGCCGCGATGTTGTCCGTTTTCACGCCGCCATCGACTTCAAGGCGGATGTCGCGGCCGCTGGCGTCAATGAGGCGGCGTGCAGCGCGCAGTTTGTCCAGCGCGGAGGGCAAAAACGCCTGGCCGCCAAAGCCGGGATTGACCGACATGATGAGGATGAGGTCGAGCTTGTCCAGCACGTAATCGAGGCAGTTAAGTGGCGTCGCCGGGTTGAAGACCAGCCCCGCTTTCATGCCGTGGCTTTTGATGAGTTGCAGCGAGCGGTCGATATGAATGCTCGCCTCAGGATGGAAGGACACGTAATCCGCGCCGGCCTTGGCAAACTGCTCAATCAGCGCGTCCACGGGCGAGGCCATGAGATGCACGTCAATCGGCGCGGTGATGCCGTAGGCGCGTAATGCCTGGCAAATCGGCGCGCCAAAGCTGAGGTTGGGGACGAAATGGTTGTCCATCACGTCAAAATGGATGACGTCCGCCCCGGCGGCGAGCACGGCAGCGACGTCCTCGCCCAAACGGGCGAAATCGGCAGACAGTATCGAGGGGGCAATCAGGGGGGGCTGGGCGGGCATAAAATCCTCATGTTCATGTAAAATGTCGCGCCATTCTAGCAACTTCAGGAAACGTCCGTGCAAAACGCGCCCCCCACCATTGTTCCCCTCGCCGACGCCGCCGCACTCGCGGCGTGGCTGCGCGCACAAACCACCCCTGCCTGCGCGCAAACGGCAACGACGCTGGCGCTGGTTTACCGCCTCGATGGCACGCCTGCGCTGCACGGTGGGCTGCTGCAAGCGCTGACGCTGGCAGTCGCTGAACGTCTGAATGTGCGCCTGCGCCACGACGGCACGCTTTACCGCGACGGCGCTCCCGCCGGGCGCGTCAGCCTCGAACTCACCGCGCAAAACGACGCCAGCCTCGCCCGCCTCACCGCGCCGCTTGCCGACGGCCTCGCCGCTGCCCTCCTCGCCCTGCTCGCCGAATGGAACGACCGCCCCTACCTGCCCGTCGCCAACCGCTGGACAGAATTTGCACTCGACGGCGATATTGACCAAAAAGGGCGGCGCATCGAAATCCAGGGCGGCAAACCCGTCTTCATTGACTGAACCATGTATCTGCTCATCGACGCGGGCAATTCCCGCATCAAATGGCTATACGGCAACGCCGTCCCCGGCATCGTCGAAGCCGCCTCCTACAAAGAAGACTGGCGCACCAAACTGTGGCGCGCCTGGCACCTCCTGCCCGAACCGCGCCGCATCGCCATCAGCTGCGTCAATAACGCCAGCATCGAAACCGAAGTCGCCGCCATCGTCGATGACCTCTGGGGCAAACCGCTGCAAACCTTCACCGCACAAAAAACAACCAACCACACCCTCACCGTCGCCTACGACGAAGCGCACACCCTCGGCGCCGACCGCTACCTCGCCATGCTTGGCGCGCGCGGCCTCACCCACGAACCGCTCTGCGTCGTCGGCTGCGGCACCGCCATCACCCTGGACGTCGTCGAGCGCGACGGCCAGCACATCGGCGGCCTCATCCTGCCCGGCATCCGCCTCGCCGAAAACGCGCTCCTGCAAAACACCCAAAAGCTGCGGCCGATGCGCTGGACACCGAACCTGCTCGGCACCGACACCGCCGCCTGCATTGGCGCTGGCATCCACCACGCCATCCCGGCAGGCATCAACAGCATCATGGACGAACTCGAAACCACCACCGGCCACTACTACCACCGCTTCGCCTTTGGCGGCGACGCACAAATCCTCTTCGGCAACCGCCCCGACTACCGCATCGAACCCGACCTGATGTTCCGCGGCATGATCGACCGCCTAGCCACCGACTAACCCCAACCGGAGACCAACATGGACTGGAAAAACAGCCGCCGCAGCGACAACGTCGAAGACCGCCGCGGCTTCAGCGGCAGCACTGCCGGCGGCATCGGCCTCGGCGGCCTTGCCATCATCCTCATCGGCTGGATGTTTGGCATTGACCCCGGCACCATGCTGCAATTCCTCGAAGGCAGCCAGAGCCAAAGCCAATACAGCAGCGCGGGCGCGCCACCGGCGAACGACGAAGCCGGACAGTTCTTGAGCGCCGTCCTCGCCTCCACCGAAGACGTGTGGAAACCCGTCTTCAAACAGCACGGCAAAACCTACCACAACCCGACCCTTGTCCTCTTTAGCGGCCAAGTCCAATCCGCCTGCGGCGTCAGCAGCAGCGCTACCGGGCCGTTCTACTGCTCCGCTGACCAAAAACTCTACATCGACCCCAGTTTCTACCGCGAAATGCAAAAAATGGGGGCGAGCGGCGACTTCGCCTTCGCCTACGTGGTCGCGCACGAAGTCGGCCACCACGTGCAGAACCTGCTTGGCACCCTCGGCCAGGCGCACCGCTACATGCGCCAGGTGAGCAAAACCGAAGCCAACCAAATCTCGGTGCGCATCGAACTGCAAGCCGACTGCTACGCCGGCATCTGGGGCAACAAACTGGAAAAATACAGCAAAATCCGCCTCGAAGACGGCGACATCCGCGAAGGGCTGAAAGCCGCCGAAGCGGTCGGCGACGACACCCTGATGCAGCGCGCCGGCAGCCGGGTCAATCCGGCAAACTTCACCCACGGCAGCGCCGCCGACCGCATGCGCTGGCTCAACACCGGCCTGCAATACGGCGAAATCAACCGCTGCAGTACCTTCAACTGACCGCTGCCAATATACATACACCTGAGCGCTCATTGTGTATGTAAATATCCACCGCGAAGCGTAGACCAAAGCGGCGTATAATCCGCCGCCCATTCACATACGGAGAAAAACCATGAACCGGCGCAGTCTGCACCAAGATTTACTGCACAGCGGCAAATACCGCCAACAAATCGTCAAGGCGAAAAAAGGCAAAGGCGCCTTCAGCCGCCACGACAAACACAAAAAACACCGCCACGAATCAGGCGGTGTTTCTTTATGGGGCGCCGTATGAACATCGAAACCTTGAACAGCCACTTGCGCGCCGCCAGAATCGTCCCCGTCATCGCCTTGGAGCGCGCCGAAAACGCCGTACCGCTCGGCCACGCCCTACAAAAAAGCGGCATCCCCATCGCCGAAATCACCTTCCGCTCTGCCGCCCGCGCGACGCCCTGCCGGACATCCTCATCGGCGCGAGAACCGTGCTGAACGCCGCACAAACTAAAGCCGCCCAACAAGCGGGCGCAGACTTCGTCGTCAGCCCCGGCTTCAACCCGAACACCGTCAAATACTTCCCGGCAGAAGCCAGCGGCGGTATCAAAATGCTCAAAGCCTTGCTCGCGCCGTATGCCATGCTGCAAGTGATGCCGACCGGCGGCATCGGCACACACAACGTCCGCGACTCCCTCGCGCTGAAAAACATCATCGTCTGCGGCGGTTCGTGGATGGTAGAAAAAACACTGCTTGCCGCTCAAAACTGAGAAGAAATCGCCCGCCTCGCGCGCGAAGCCGTCGCGCTGGTGCAAAACGCCTGAAGCAGCACAGCCGTTGCCAGCCAATACATTACATACACTACGAGCGCTCAGGTGTATGTATATTCCCCTCAATATTCCAAACCGCGATAGCTCATGATAAGCGGTGCATGGTCGGAGAAGTTTTCTGCGGTATAGACGCTGGCGCTCTCGACCTGTGCGGCGAGGTTTTTGCTGATGATTTGGTAGTCGATGCGCCAGCCGACGTTGTTGGCACGGGCGTTGCCGCGTTGGCTCCACCAGGTGTATTGCTCGGCGTCGGGGTGGATGAGGCGGTAGGCGTCGCGGAATTCGCCGGCGAACAGTTCGGTCAGCCACTCTCGCTCTTGCGGGAGGAAGCCGCTGTTTTTCAGGTTGCCTTTCCAGTTTTTTAGGTCTTTTTCTGTGTGGGCGATGTTGATGTCGCCGCAGAGGATGAGACGCTCGCCCGCCGCCGCGCGCGCATTCAGCCACGGCGCGAGTTTTGCCATGAAGGCTTCTTTTTTCTGCTGGCGTTCGTTGCCGCTGGTGCCGCTGTGCATGTAGAGGCTGATGAGGCTGAAGCCGGGGTAGCGCGCCTCCAGATAGCGGCCTTCGCTGTCGATTTCCGCCCAGCCGATGCCGTGCTGCACCGCCTGCGGCGGGTGTTTCAGGTACAAGGCGACGCCGCTGTAGCCCTTCTTTTCCGCGTCGTGATAGTGGTTGTGGGCAAAGGGAAAATAGGTGGCGTCGCCTTCCAGTTGCGGCAATTGCGCCTTGGTTTCCTGGATGCAGACGGCGTCGGCGTCTTGCGCGTTGAGCCATTGGAAGAAGCCCTTGCGCGCGGCGGCACGGATGCCGTTGGCGTTGAATGTGATGATTTTGAACATGTTTTCTAATCCTGGGATGCGTGGGGCGCGCAGTATATCAAGAGGCGTAATTGCCGATGTCGTGGGCGATAAAGTCCGTTAAAATTGCCCGCGCCCGCAAGGGCGTTTTTTGTTTAATTAAAGGAATGTTTTATGAAGAAATCCATACTGGCGGTTTTCGTTTCTGCCGTGGCACTCACCCTTTCTGCATGCGGGGGTGGCGGCGATGACGATACGCAACCGGTGGATCCCAAGGTGACACCCAGTGTCCCGAACCAGGCAAACTCATCTGGCAATGTGAATCAGCCAAGCCAACAGGCGAATACGGGCAAGCAAACGACCTCTGCTGCGGGCGCCGCTTTTTTCGCTGACCGGAACGATTTGACGACCGCCCGCCCCATCGGCGTCAGCGGCGACCGCGATTCGGTCATTTCCATTAACGGCCACAATATTACCGTTGCCCGTCCGGAGTTTGAGGATCAGAATTTCGGGACAACATCCGATGACGGCAAAACCCGCACGATTACCAACGGCCGCAACATCATGAGCTATGTCCGCTTCGGCTTCCATACGGAATTTGGCGGCGCGGGCAACGACAAACAGCATTATGTGTTCGCCCTCGGCGATCCGACCCCCACCGACAAGATGCCCACTTCCGGCGACACTTACTACATCGGCCTCAGCACCTTCGCGATGGGCACTAACCCGGCATTCCGCACCGGTCTTTCCTCATTCCATGTGGATTTCGACGAAAAAACCATTGACGGTGAAGTCTATGGCGACAGCCGCGTCAATCCCATCGAACTGGGCGGCAAAATCAACGGCAATGCGTTCAGCGGCAGCAAAAACGGCGTGGAAATGCAGGGACATTTCTACGGCCCGCAGGCTGAACAGGTGGGCGGCATCTTCAAAGGCACCGCCACCGATATTCCGGGCATTGATGAACCCACACCGGTGATGGGTTCGTTCGGCGCGCGCAGACTGTAACCCACCTTTGCAGCCCGCCCGAAGGTTACGGGCGGTTTTTTGCATCCGTTGGCTTATAGCAATCCCCCGAAAGCCTCATACGGTGTTGCGTCGCTTGACCGGGCACCCATAAAAATGGCGAAGCCATTTTTATGGGAAACCCGCGCCGTACAACCGCGTACTGTCTTCAGCGACGCGCCTTGTCTGAGGCTTTCGGTGTATCGCTATACATGATGATTTTGAAACTGTTTTTTGAGGTGAATGATGCTGGCAGCCTATCAGAAAGATTTTTTGCGCGCGGCGCTCGCGGTTGCGGCGCTGAAGTTTGGTGATTTCACGCTGAAATCAGGGCGGCAAAGCCCGTATTTCTTCAACGCGGGCGCCTTTGCCAGCGGCGAGGCGCTGACGGTAATGGCGCGTGCCTATGCGGCGACCGTCCTGCGGCTGCGCGACGAGGGCGTCGCCTTTGACGCGCTCTACGGCCCTGCTTATAAAGGCATTCCGCTGGTGGCGGCGGTGGCGGTGGTGCTGCACGCGGAACACGGCCTGTCGCTGCCGTGGACGTTCAACCGCAAGGAAGCGAAAGACCACGGTGAGGGCGGCACGCTGGTCGGTGCGCCGCTTGCGGGCAAGCGGGTGCTGATTTTGGACGACGTACTGACCGCCGGCACCGCCATCCGCGAATCGCTCGCCGTGCTGCGCGCCGCTGCTGCCGAGCCGGTGGCGGTTGTGGTCGCTCTCGATCGCCAGGAAACCGTCGATAGTGGCGACACCGCCCTCGCGCGGCTGGCACAAAGCGAGCGGCTCACCACCGCTGCCGTCGTCACCCTCGACGACCTGCTGCAATACATCGGCGACGACGCCACCCTCGCCGCCCACCTGCCCGCGATGCGGGAATACCGCGCACGCTACGGCGCGCGCCGTTGAAAAGCCCTTTAACTGCCGCCATTTAAGCGCGGCAGTAGGCAAAAAGCGGGGAAGCGGCTATACTGCGCGCCGCTTTCCCGCCGCGCCTCTTGCGCGGTTCTTCTTTACCCGCCGACGCGAATCCCCTTCATCCTACCAACCGCCGCGATGCAACATCGCAGCCGATTCGCCGTTCGCGCACATCCAACCGGAGAAACACATGAGTAAACCCATCGCCGTTGGCGAGGCCAACTTTCACGCCGAAGTTATCGCCTCTGCCGTTCCCGTACTCGTCGATTTCTGGGCGACCTGGTGCGGCCCGTGCAAGGCCATCGCGCCCGAACTGGAAGCGCTTGCCGCCGAAACCGAAGGCAAACTGAAAGTCGTCAAAGTTGACGTGGATGCCAACAACGACCTCGCCGCCCAATACGGCATCCGCTCCATCCCGACCCTGCTGCTGTTCAAAAACGGCGAGCTGGTGGACAACCACATCGGCCTCGCCAGCAAACAGGACTTGCTGAACTTCGTCCAGTCGCACCTCTAAACCCGTCTGCCCCCGCATCCCGCGGGGGCGCGCATATCTCCCGTATCGAAAACGTATGAACCTCAGCGAACTAAAACAAAAAAGCTCCCAGGAAATCCTCGAACTCGCCGAATCCATGGGGCTCGACGACATCTCCCGCAAACGCAAACAAGACCTCATCTTCAGCATCCTCAAAGCGCACGCCAAAAGCGGCGAAGAAATCAGCGGCGACGGCACCCTCGAACTCCTGCAAGACGGCTACGGCTTCCTCCGCGCCGAAGTGAACTCCTACCAGGCAAACCCCGACGACATCTACGTCGCCCCCGGCCTCATCCGCCGCTACAACCTGCGCACCGGCGACACCATCACCGGCAAAATCCGCCCGCCGAAAGACAACGAACGCTACTTCGCCCTCACCAAAATCGACACACTCAACTACGACGAGCGCGGCGCTGCCAAACACAAAATCCCCTTTGAAAACCTGACCCCGCTGCACGCCGACGAAATGCTCAAACTGGAACTCGGCAACGGCAGCAGCGAAGACATCACCCCGCGTATGATTGACCTCATCGCGCCCATCGGCAAAGGCCAACGCGGCCTCATCGTCTCGCCGCCGAAAGCGGGCAAAACCGTGATGCTGCAAAACATCGCCCAATCCATCAGCCAAAACCACCCCGAGTGCTACCTCATCGTGCTGCTCATTGACGAGCGCCCGGAAGAAGTCACCGAAATGCAAAGAAGCGTCAGAGGCGAAGTCATCTCCTCCACCTTTGACGAACCGGCGCAGCGCCACGTGCAAGTCGCGGAAATGGTCATCGAAAAAGCCAAACGACTGGTCGAGCACAAAAAAGACGTCATCATCCTCTGCGACTCCATCACCCGTCTCGCCCGCGCCTACAACACCATCACCCCCGCCTCCAGCAAAATCCTGAGCGGTGGCGTGGATGCCAGCGCCCTGCAACGCCCCAAACGCTTCTTCGGCGCGGCGCGCAACACCGAAGAAGCCGGCTCGCTCACCATCATCGCCACCGCCCTGGTCGATACCGGTTCGAAAATGGACGAAGTCATCTACGAAGAATTCAAAGGCACGGGCAACATGGAAGTCCACCTGAACCGCCGCATCGCTGAAAAACGCATCTTCCCGGCGATAGACATCAATCCCTCCGGCACCCGCCGCGAAGAACTGATGATTGATCCCGACGTCCTGCAAAAAACCTGGATACTGCGCAAAATCCTGCACCCGATGGACGAACTGCAAGCGAGCGAATTCCTGCTGGAACGCCTGAAAAACACCAAGACCAACGAAGAATTCTTCCAGTCGATGAAGAACGTCAAATAAAAAATCCCGCCTGATGGCGGGATTTTTCATGAATGAAGCTATAACTTGTATTTCTTTTTCAGCTTGTCAATATAAGGCTGTTCTTCCTCGCGAAAAACCGTATGTCCCTTCTCATATCGCATTTTTGAGATAGATTGCTGTATATCAGTATCAAATTTCTCCAGATGATTTTCCAGACTCACTTCCAGACAATTGGGGGAAGTAACCAAAAATTTTCCAAGAAACATCCGCATAAATGCGTCAGAAGATTGTGTAGGCTTATTGAGGCAGATAGATCTAATATAAGAATAATACAGCGCGTCTTTCAGAATCTGACCGCATTTCTTTTCAAATACAATCTTGTCGTTATCAGGATTGATAGACTCTTGCCCGCTGCTGTCTTTTGTACGGGTATCCGCATCATTGTTTTTATTTGATGTCGTGTCGCGAGAAGCATAATTTGCGGTTACAGCAGGTTGAGGTGTTGTAGCAGGGGGAGCATCAGGCGGAAGGAAAGAATGATTATTTACCCTGCGCTGCACCACATCTTCAGCAGACGCCTCTCCCCAGCCGTCAATGATAGCATCTGGTGGCTCACCACCATGGGTGATGACGTGCAGATAAGTACCACTTCCATCATAAAAAAACATGCTGCAATAACCCATTCCTGTACCAGAACAATCTTCAATTTCATAATACCCGTTGCAATCTGTACTATATTCGTGATTATAGCAAACAGGATATCCATAAGAAGCGATTCTGTGCATGACTGCGGTTTGCCAACCATCCGCCAACAATAGCTTTCGTGCCTCCTCGTAATCCATGTTTTGTTTGATACGCACCGCAAGTTTGCCAATTTTGGGTATATATGATTCAGGAGTTTTGGTTTGTGTCGTTATATTTACAGAAGGATGCTTTTCAGGTTCTATTCTTGGGCTTTGCGCGGGTTCTTCTCGTGTATAGGTTGGAGATGCAGTTTGGATCGGATACGTTTCTTCAGAGATTCCTCTGTCTTGTCCTATATAAGCAATCACCGTTATTATCGTAACTATGACGGTAGTTAAAATAGTGGCATAAATAAATCCTCTTAGCATTTTCTCCCCCTACATTTGTTCATAATACTCTTCTTGAAGCCAGGCGATCTTGTTTATCATCGCGCATAGAAACAAAAACGAAAAAATACTAACAGGGATGAATAATATTGAGGCTAGCAACGAAATGCACCAGATAATAAAAATAATATGATTGGACTTTATGTCTGTCAATTCATAACTAGCACTTGAAATTTTATAGTATAAAAATACTATCACCATGATGTTTATAAAAGGAATGACGAGTAAAAGCGTGGCCAGATTTTGTCTTATTCCCACAGGGTGGCCAAAAAACATGAAATTCTTTATGGCACCTCTTGTAAAAACAATAATCAAAATATAGCTTACCAGTACTATTGTTATGATTAAAACGATAATAGAGTCATATAAATCATTACGATAAGTGCTTTTTTCTACTATGTGCATCCAATATTCACCAGAAATGGCCAAGAGTAAAAACGTCCATCCCAGGGTAGCGATCAAAACCGCTTTTCTTTTAAGTGGTGTATATTCTTGCGGCTTCAGATTGGCATTGATTTTCTGTATTTTGTCTTTTATGTTGTCCAGTCGTAGGGAGTGGCCAGTATTATTTGATGCAGTTTGTTTTTGCGAAGTCTCAACAGGCACATACATATATGGTTCTTTATTATGTGCAGTTAAGTCATCCCATATTTCATGGTCGCCGGTATAGATTCGCTGTTGCTCCAGCCAGTTATCATATTCGATTCGTTTGAAAGGGTCGGAAAGTATTGTGTATGCCTTATCAATAGACTTCAGTATGCTTTCCTGTTTTTCTTTGCTCAAGGCGTTATCGCTATATTGGTGTAAAAGGAAGCTGTATGCCTCGCTAATACGCGCCATGCTGGCATCTTCTTCTACATGAAGAATCTCATAGTAGGTTTTTATGGGTATTTATTACATGTGGTTATTCAGATGGTGTTTTGCTGGTATTGATGCTGTAGTAAGTCACGCGAATCACTTTATTGTTTCTTCATCTATATGCCTTTTTATTTATATGGGCTGGATGGTTTTTTGTCTTCTACTAAGGGACAGGATTTACTGTATCTTATATTTGCGTAATTTTAAGGACTTTGCTATGCTTCGTCAATAATGTTTGCTGACTGCGGCGCGGTTTTTCTGATTAATGAATATGGCATTTATGGCAGCAATTTCTTGTTGTCTTGCAGGAGGCGAAAAAATTGAAATGGTTGCTAACGCAGCAGAATGAATGGTTGGCATGTCTTTTACATACACCTCGAGCGCTCAGCTGTATGTATAGTGGAATAAATTGCAACAAACCCGTTTAGTGTATTCGCGTAGCGAACTGAAGCGAGGCAAGTCATCGATGCTCCCTCCTCCTGCGAGGGAGATGGATAAACGCCCAGTTGTTTTTTATTCCACTGTAAATAATCCCGAATCTTCGTCATGCAACGCTACGATAATCCCAAAGTTATTTTTAGTGGCGCCCTTTTTTTCATTTTCGGCGGTCTTTTTCTTTATGCCAAGCAACCCGGCTGGAAGCGCTGGTTCGCGCTGCTTAGTGTTGTGCTTGCCGTTTTTCTCTGGCAAATCTTGCGACTGCATCGGGCAGGCATCTTCGCGCCGGTAGCACTCGCCGTAGAAGATCTTGCCGAAACGGTGGCCGACTGGGGGATGGTTGCACCCGATGTCGTGCTGCATGCTCTCTTTGCGGCGGTCTACTATCATCCTGGATTTCAGGAGGCCCGTTACAGCGCCAATCTGGTCTGCATAGAAACCCATGTTGAGCAGGACTGCGCCGCTTTCTACTCCACCATCGCCTGTTTCCTGCACGCCAGCGGCGCGTCCCGCCGTCTTGTCCACTGCGGCTCCGCAGACGCTTGGTTTGGATGCTGACGACTGGAACGTTTGGCGTTATCTTGATGCTGAAAATATACATACACCTGAGCGCTCGTAGTGTATGTATAAATGCCCCCTGGAAAAGGAGAACTGATGAAACCTTTGCACATTGCCCTGCTTGCGGGCGAAACCTCCGGCGACCTGCTTGGCGCGCCGCTCCTCACTGCCCTGCGTGAACGCCTGCCCGATGCGCGCTTCAGCGGCGTCGGTGGCGCGGCGATGCAGGCGGCGGGGCTTGCCTCGCTTATTGACATCAACCGCCTCTCGGTGATGGGGCTGGTGGAGGTGCTGCGCCACCTGCCGGACATTCTCGCCGCCGAGCGCGCGTTGCTCGCCCACTGGGCGGACGACCCGCCGGACATCTTCATTGGCATTGACGCCCCCGACTTCAACCTGCGCATCGCCAAAGTATTGCACGCGCGCGGCGTCAAGACTGTGCATTACGTCAGTCCGTCGCTGTGGGCGTGGAAGGAAAAACGCATTCACAAAATCCGCCGCTGCATCGACCTGATGCTTTGCCTTTTTCCCTTTGAAACCGCGGTGTACGCCAAACACGGCGTACCGGCTGTGTGCGTCGGCCACCCGCTGCGCGACCGCCTGCAACCCGTCGCCGCAAGCGACGCCCGTGCCGCGCTCGCCTTACCGCAGAACGCGCCCATTCTCGGCCTTTTCCCCGGCTCGCGCCGTGGCGAAATCCGGCGGCTGTTGCCCGTCTTCCTGCAAACCTACCAACGCCTCAAGGCAGAAAACCCCGCGCTGCACGCCGTCCTCTCGCTGCGCCACCCTCCGGATGCAGCAAGCACCGCGCTGCTCGCCCGTCTGCCCGATTTGCATCAGCCAGATGCCGACAGCGCCGCGCTGATGTCTGCTAGCGACGCGCTGCTGCTTGCCAGCGGCACGATTACCCTGGAAGCGGCGCTGCTCGCGCGGCCGATGGTGGTCGCCTACCGCGTCCATCCGGCAAGCGCCGCTATTGCGCGCGCGCTGCGTCTCCTGAAAATCAAGCGCTTCTCCCTGCCGAACCTGCTCGCCGGCGCGGATATCGTGCCGGAATGTATGCAGGAAGACTGCAGCCCGCCACGCCTCGTCGCCGAACTCGCGCCGCTCCTCGCCAACGCCCCCGCCGCTGACGCACAACGCGCCGCACTCGCCCGCATCGCCGCGCAGTTACCCGCCGACGTCTCGGCGCGCGCGGCGGATGCCATCATCGCGCAATTCCAATGGTGAAAAGTCCCACAGACCGAATAAAAGAAAAATCCCGCCAATGGCGGGATTTTTTCACCTTAATGCACCACCCGCGCGAAGGCGTTTAGCAGCATTTGCACCGAGATGCAGATCAGCACCATCCCCATCAGGCGCTCCATCGCCTTCAGACCCCGGTTGCCGAAGATGCGGTACAAGGACGGCGAGGAGAGCAAAATCACCGCCGAGGCGAACCAGGCAAGGAGCAGTGCGGGCAGGGTGTGTTGCAGGATGTCGCCGCTGTTGGCGCGCAGCATCAGTGTGGCGAGCAATGACGGCCCGGCGAGCAGCGGAATGGCAAGCGGCACCAGGAGCGGTTCGCCGCTGTCCCCGTCATCATCGCCCATGACCGAGCCGCCGCGCAGCGGAAAAATCATGCGGATGGCGATGATGAGCAGCACCAGTCCGCCGGCGATGGCGACCGCTTCGGCAGTGATGCCGAGGGCGCGCAGCATGGATGGTCCGGCGAAAAGGAACAGCAGCATGACGATGAGCGCGATGACAAGTTCGCGCAGAATGATGCGACGGCGACGGTGTTCGGCGACGCGCTCCAGCACGACGAGGAAGACCGGCACGTTGCCGAGCGGGTCCATGATGAGAAAGAGGGTGATGGCGGTCGCCCAGAGGGTTTCCATGTGTAGCTCCTTGAGAATGAAAAAGCCGCGACGGACGGCTTTGGTTGTGTATGTCCGGCGGCAAGCATCATTTATAGCGATACTCATAGCGTCTCATACAAGGCGCGCCACCGACACAACGCCGTATGAGGCTTTAGGAGGATTGCTATACATACACCATGAGCGCTCAGCTGTATGTAAATGGATGCAGGATGAAGTCGTCAAAACACCGCGTTAAACAGCACAAACGCCAGCGCGGCGCATAGCCCGGCGGCGGGAACGGTAATCAGCCAGGCGAGTGCTATCGGTTTCATCAGGCGCCAGTTGGCGTTGCGGTTCACCAGGCCAATGCCGAGAATCGCACCAACGAGGATATGCGTGCTGGAGACCGGCAGGCCGAGCGAAGAGGCGAGCATGACGACAATCGCCGCGGCAAGTTCGGCGGTAAAGCCCGCAGCGGGGCTCATTTCCGCGAGATGCGTGCCGACGGTGGCAATCACTTCGCGCCCGATGAACCACAGCCCGGCGATAAGCGCGACGCCGAAGGCTGCCATGGCGACGGTCGGCACCGGAATTGCGCCCTCGCCAATGGTCATATTTTTCAGGACATCGAGAATGGCGGCGAACGGACCGATGGCGTTGGCGATGTCGTTCGAGCCGTGGCTGAAGGCGAAGCCGGAGGCGGTTACGACCTGCATCCAGCTGAAGAGAATGTAAGTGGCGCGGCTGACTTCCGAACTGCGGAAGCGGCGCGCGTAGCGGCGTACCACGTACCACACCACCGCGCTAATCACCGCGATGATGATGGCGTATTGCGTGTCGGAGAGGCCGAGGTCGAGGTTTTTCAGCCCTTTGAAGAGCAGCATCGAAGTAATCATCAGCGCGCCGAACATCGCGATCAGCGGTATCCACACGCGCAGCGCGCGCCGTGCCAGCACTTTTTCTTCTTCCGTGCCGGGGGCGTGTGCGCCGTCGTCCTCGCGCAGCATCATCATCGAGTGGATTTGGCTGATGCGCTTGGTCATCGGCTGGTGGATGCGTGTGCGCAAACTCTTCACGCGGCGCGCGTAGGTGGCGTGGTCGGCGACAGTGCCGTGCATCAGCACATGTTTTTTAATCTGCCCATAGACAATCCACGACATCAGCCCGCCAAGTACCGGTGAAATCACCCACGACATCCCGATATGGCCGATTTTGTGCCAGTACACCAGGGAAAAGGCGGCGTTGCTGTGCTGGCTGATACCGAGCGCGACCGAGGCGCCGACGATGCCGCCGATGATGGAGTGCGTGGTGGAAACCGGCAGCCCTTTATAAGAGGCAAAAAGCAGCCACAAGGCGGCGGCAATCAGCGCGCTCATCATCACGAAGACGAACTGCATCGGCTGAATATCAATCACCGACAAATCGACGATGCCCTTGCTGATGGTGTCCGTCACCTCTTTGCCCGCAATCAGCGCGCCGCTGACCTCAAACACGGCCGCGACGATGAGCGCCTGAGTGATGGAAAGCGTGCCAGCGCCGACGGAAGTACCAAAAGAATTGGCGACGTCATTGCCGCCGATGTTAAAGGCCATGAACAGGCCAAAAGCGCAGGCGAGGAGGAAGATGAAGCTGTGATTGAAGCCGGTGTAACCCAGCCCCCAATAGATGAAATAAGCTACCGTGGCGATAAACACGGCAACCAAAAACTGGCTCATACCGGATTTGCCGCGTATCGCGGGCGCATCCGCCGTTGTCGGTTTTTGCATAAAAAAATCCAAAATTGCGGGAGGTTTGCGCGTCATAACGATAAATCATAAAAATATGACGGTTTCGCAAACAGGCGCAATTTTAGAACATTTGCCGAACCCGCAAAAG
>CAURAS010000006.1:0-15275 GCA_963522865.1 uncultured Cardiobacterium sp. | reverse complement strand
CTGAGCGCTCGAGGTGTATGTATAGCAATCCTCCTCAAGCCTCATACGGCGTTGCGCCGCCTCGGCCGTACAACCGCGTATCCCATAGGGGGAGGGAAATCGCAAAGCGCCCCCTCCCCCGCTGCGGACGCTATGCGCCCTGCGAGGAAGGGGGCGATTCGTTTTTTACATACACCTGAGCGCTCGTGGTGTATGTAAATGGCTTATGCGCCGCGCAGTTTTTGTAATACCTGCTTGATGTCTTTTTCTTTTTTGCCGCTGTAGAAGCCTTTGCAGGTGCTTTCCAGTTTTTTGTACGGCAGTAGTTCGGCCAGTTGTTTTTGGCTGGCGCTGTCCAGTTCGCCGTGCGCCTTTTCAAGGATGCCGAGGATGCCACAGTGCAGCGTGAGGTTTTTTTCCTGGTTGCGGTCGCTGTAGGTTTTGCTGTGTTCTTCGAGGCGGGCGAGGATGTCGTGGGCGAGGCGTTCGTGCGCGGGCAGGGCAGCCAGACGCGCGGCGGCGGCTTGTTCTTCTGCCTGTTTTTCGGCTGCGGCAGCGGCTTTGGCAGCTTCGATAGCGGCGTTTTTTGCGGCTTGTTCGGCTTTGGCGTTTTGTGCGGCGCGCAGTTTTTCATGCAGGACGGCGGCGTCTTTCAGGTGGGTGCTGTTTTGTTTGCACCAGTCGTGCAGCACGGGGTTGTCGCCCGTCGGGTCGATTTCGATGAGCGCCCAGCCGAAGGGGAGCAGGTCGCGCTTGGTTTTGTCGTTTTCGGCTGCGAGCCAGACGGTTTTGGTGTGTTTTTCGTAGGTGGGTTTGGCGTTCTTGGCGCCCATTATTTTGATTTGGGCGTATTTTTCGAGGGTTTTGGCTTCGGCACCGCCGTTTTTGCCAAGGCGGACGAGGAGGATGTTGCCGGCGTCAAATTGGGGGATGAGTTGGCGCAGTAGTTGTTCGGTGCTGCGCTGCCATTGGGGATGGACGAGGCCGCGTTCGGCAAGTTTGGCGTTTTCGTCGTGGAAGCGTTGCCAGTGGTAGCGGTTGGCGGCGCGGATGAGGCGGGTGAAATCAGGGCGAGTTTCGCCGGGCAGTGTTTTTTCCGGGTTTTTGATGCGCGGGCGGTGGTCAAGGAGCAGGTTTTGCAAGGTGAGGCTGCCGCTAAAGGCGCGGTATTGGCCGTGCTGGATGGTTTCGCGGCGGCCGGTGACGCCTTTGCCTTCTACCGGGCGGCCGTCTTTGCCGATGATGTTTTTTTTCTTGTGGTTGGTGGCATAGCAGATGTGGGTGGCGATGTCGCCCGTGGCGGCGAGGTCGGCGGGTTTGACCAGGCGCAGCAGGTCGGTGGCGAAGTTGCCGAGCAGGTCTTCTTCGTAGCGCAGTTGTTCGCGTTTTTCTTTAAGCGGGGTGTTCAGGCGAAAGGTGGCGGGCGGCTGTTTTTCGCTGCGCATTTCCATCAGTGCGGTGCGCAAGCAGCCTTTGAGGGCGCTGCCGGGGATGAGCGGTGTGTGGTTGTGCGGGTTGGTGGCGGTGCGTTCGATGTTGAGGCGGTTGAAGACGAGGTTGCCGCGTTGTTCGCGTTGGGCGACTTTGCCGAGGCTTTTGTGGTATTCGCTGGCCAGTGCCGGGCTGACGCTGCTGATGCTGTGCGCGGCGGCGCGGAAGGGGTCGGGGTTGTCGGCGAAGTATTGTTGGATGCGCTGGATGTCGCCGCTTTTGGCGACACCGAGCAGTTTGTTGCGCTGCGCGGGGTCGAGTTCGGCTTGCGCCGGGTCGAAGGCGTAGAGGGCGTTGTCGGCGATGATGTAGTTGGTGGGCTCGTAGTCTTCGCCGGTGCCGAGGTGGATGGGTGAGAGCGGGGTGAGGTGCAGGGTGTGGCGGTTGAGGAAGTCTGGCATGGGGTGTTCCTTTTGTGTTGTGCGGTGGGTTGGTGACTTCGGCGGTATGCGGGTTGATTTCCGTCCGCGCCTCTACATTTACATACGCTTGAGCGCTCTATGTGTATGTAAATGGGTTTTGTGCGGTTTTGTCGCGCTGCAGTGTCCCCAGCCCTCCCCCACGGGGGAGGGGGCTTTCTTTATAGTTCGAGGGCGATGGCGGGGGCGTAGCCCTGGTGGACGGTGGCGGGCAGGGTGGTCGAGATGCCGCTGATGCCCTGGCCGATCCAGGCGCGACCATGGCGTTCACCGCTAAAGACTGCGCTGGTTTGTGCCATCAGCACCGGTTTTTTGAAGGGGTTGCCAGCGGTGGCTTGGACGTTGCCGTGGCGGCCAAAGCGGGTCAGGGTTTGGTAGTAGCTGCGCTTACTGTCGAAGTCTTGTCCTTGCGGGCAGCAGGGGGCGAGGGTCATCGCCGCGTTGCCTTCGCGCTGGAACAGCTCGCTTTCTTCAAGCGCGTCCACGTGGTATTTGCCGAGGCCGGTGCTGGCGTCGCGACCGTAGCCGCTGTGGCCGAGGTTTTTGAGGACGCGCTCCAGCTCGTCACGGCTGATGCGCGCCGCATCGTGCAGCAGGTAGAGTTGCCACTGGCTGTTTGGGGCATACCAGTTTTGTTCGCTGGTGAACGGGGCAAAACGGGCATCGCCCGTGCTGCCAATGGCACGGTTGATGCGGTTGTGTGCCTGGCTGTGGCTGCTGATGAGGTCGGCGGCGATGTTGTCGTTGCTTTTGGCGTGTTTTTGCCAGTCACGCACGGGTTCTTGCAGCGTCTCTAGCGGAATCCATTGTTTTTTCTTCAGTTTTTTGCGGTCGGTCTCGTCGCCCGCGGTCCAATAGTCAGATGGTAGGGTTGGCAGCGGCAGGTGGCCGGCGGGGAAGGCGTCGGAGGCGATCAGGAAGGGAGCGCCGGCGGTGTAGCCGTCCAGTAGGTCGCGCAGGCGCGCGGCGCCGTAGGCTTCGGCGATGTTCCAGCAGAGGTGGCCAAAGAGGGTGTCGCCGACCAGCGGCGTGCCGAAGGCGGTCTGCGGGATGAGGGTGAGTCGGAGCGCTTGCATGGTTTAGCCGAAGGGTTTGAGTTGGGCGAATTCGTCGCTGATGTTTTCGCCGTCCAGCTTGAGGTCGGCGAAGCGCACTTTGCCGTAACCGCGCGAGCCGGAGCCGCCGAGGCTGTCCCATTCGAGCAGTTTCAGGCCGGTGAGCAGGGTTTGGCGCAGGCTGGTGTCGTCGCCGGCGAATTGTTTGAAGGAGAGGCGGAATTTGAAGACGGCGCCAGCGGGGACACGCTCGGTTTGCCGCGGGTGTTCGGCGGTACCGCTGATGCGGTTGATGCGGTTCTCGCTTTTGGCTTCGGTGTAGAGGCGGTCGTTGTCGCGTTGTTCTTTAGCGTAGGTTTCGTCCAACGGGCAGTCCCAGAAAGCAAGGCGGGTGTGGCCGATTTCTTTTTGGAATCCTTCGTCCTGGGTGTCACCGCTGATGCCGAAGAGTTGCAGGATGTGTTTGACCGCGGTTTGTTGGGCGCCGGTGTTGTCGTCGTATTCTTTTTTGCCGAGCGGGTCTTCTTGCACGGCGCCGCTTTTCCATTCGAGCAGGCTGCGGATTTTGCCTTTGAGGCTGCTGCCGGGGATGTAGGGTTCGCCGGTAATGGGGTGTTTGACGACGCTGTTGTCGATGCCGCCGATGTGGATTTCGCTGTCGCCCGCGCCGATGTGCAAGCCGCTTTCGAGGATGAGGTCGGCGGTGAGGGTTTGGATGTTTTGTAGTTGCATGGGGCGCTCCTTATTTGGTTTCGTAGGCTTTGCGGTAGCCGAGCATGGCTTCGAAGAAGAGTTTGGCGTGGCGCAGGGTCTGCGGGTCGCTGATTTGGTCTATCAGGTGGTTGAAGATGGCGACGAAGTTTGCGTCCACATGTCCCCGTCCTTTGGCGTAAGCGACTTTGGCCTTGAGCATGTGGATAAAGGGGGCGGATTTGTCGTATTCGGCTTTGTTGCGATGGATTTTTTCGTCCCACATCGCCAGTTCGTCATAGAACTTGCGGATTTGGCTGGCTTTGTTTTGGTTGGGACTGCTGATGTGTTTTGCCGCCGCTTCGGCAATATCCGAGAAGATGTTGTCGCTGAGTTTTTTTAGGTTGATAGCATCATTCAGGTTCATGAGATTACCTCTCTCTGAGTTGGTACAAGTGGTTAAACAGGGGAATACGGAAACGGCTTTGCAGCGTTCTTATGCCTTCGTTGCAAAAGACGCGCAGTAATTCGTTATAGGTTGCTTCATCCAGTTTTTTGTCACGGACAAAGCGGCGGCTGCGATAGTAAAGTTGGCTACGCCACATACTAGCGGCAATGTTACCCGCATCTTCTTGTTGGGCGAGGTTGCAGTATTGCAGGATGTCGTAAAGGTAGCCGGTACTTATTTGGTATTTGTCGCGCAATTTTTTTATCTCATCAAAAGCGTCTTTAATTTTCGGCCAGTCATCCCATGAAAGGGTTTCGCCATAGATGCAGATGGCGTTTTTGCTTGGCTTCGGCTTCTGTGATGCTTCGTCATCTTTTTTGCGGGGAGGATAGTTTTTGGCTTTTTCCAACGCTTCTTCGGCGTAGGCGGATAGTTTCGGCACCGGCAGGCCGGGTTTGCTGATGGCAATGCCGGCACTGAAGGTAAGTTGCGGGTTGTCGGCGGTGTATTTTTTGAAGTTTTCCCGCATGGCGGCGGCAAGATGCTGGATTTGCAGCCACGGGCCGATGAGGAAGAAGTCGTCGCCACCGGCGAAGACGGTGTAGGTGTTGCGCGCGTGCGCGGCGCAGTAGGCGGGCAGCCATAGGCTGAAGAACTGGTTCATTTGCCGCGATAGCGCCGCGGTTTTGGCAAGGCTCGGTTGGGCGAGGCCTTTTTGGAAGATGCTGCCAAGGTTATCAACGTCGCCTTTTAGGGTGGCGATGGCGATTTTGCCGCGCCAGCCGTCGCCTTCCGCCGGGCGCTGGCGCTCTTCGCAGGCGAGATGGTTGAAGGTTTTGGGCTTGTCTTTTTCGGGTGCGGGGTTGTTTTCGTCTTCGAGCACGCGGTATTTGTCGCGCTGATGCAGGTCTTCGGCGGCAAAGCGCGGCACGTAGGCGTTGATGTAGCGGCGCGCGTAACCGTGCCAGACGCTGGCATCGTCCAGTTCAGGCAGGGAGAAGTCCCAGCAGCGGCGCAGTTCGCCCTGTTCGGCGGCTTTGCCAAAGGCGCCGCTGATTTCTTCTTCGGCGGTGAAGGCGATGGTGTAATCGAAGATGGGCAGTTGCAGTTTTTGCGTGTGGCGGTCTTCGTAGATTGCGGCGTCGCGCTTGAGGATGAGTAGGCGGTCTTGCTTGGGCAACAGGCTGCCAATGGTGATTTGGTCGGCGGAGAGGATGGCTGGTTGCGGATTGTCGACCATGCCGGTCGCGGGCAGGCGCTGGTCGTAGGGGCAGACGCCGTTCGGATATTCAACCGGCAGGGTGGTCGGCGCGGCGGCGGTGAGGTCGAAGCGTTGCAGTTTGGCGCGTTCGAGTGCGGTGAAGCTGTCTTTAATCAGCTGTTTAAATTTTTCCGGGTCGCTGAAATCAGCGCGTCCCGCTTCTTGGGTGGCGATGCCGAGCGCGACTTGGCCGTAGCAGTGTTCAAGTAGCCAGGCGTTCATTTCTGCGCGGGCGTTTTCGACTGCCCCGCGCATGGTGGCGGTGTTGGGCGCGAGGATGAGGAATTTGCCGGCCGCGTTCTGGATTTGTGCGGTCGGCGGCAGGGCGCAGGCTTCCAGCACTTTTAGCGCCGCCACTTCGGCAAAGAGTGAAACGTGGAAGGAGCGGCCGCGCAGGATTTTCGCGGCGTGGCGGTTGGTGGCGCTACCGGCGGCGAAGATGAAGTTCTGAATGCCGAAGAAGTCGCCCTGAATCAGCAAGATTTCTTTGCCGTCGTCGCCTGAATCGCGGCGCAGCCAGAGGGTGGTGGCAAGCGCTGCGGTGGTTTTGCTGTGGTCGTAGAGGGATACGTCGGCGCTGTGTGCGGCGGGGGCGGCGTGGGCGATGCTCTGCCATAGGGTGTCGAAGTGGTCGAGCCACAGCGGCCAGTTGTTGTGGTGTGCCTGGGGGATTTGTTGTAGTCCGGCGAGGAAGGCTTGCCAGAGGTCGGGGCGGGTGCTGTTGTCACCGGGGAAGATGCTGTGCGGGTTGAGCGGCGCGCGCGGGTAGTGCTGTTTGCCGTTGCCTGCGGGGTGTTTTTCGTCAAGGTGGATGGTGGCGAACAGCGGGCGCAGCTTTGTTTCATCGCTGGCGGTTTTGTCCGTGCCGACGGCGATGGCGGCGGCGTCTGCGATGTGTTTTTGCAAGTCGTGGTCGTCGAGGAGCGGCGCGATGTCATCGCGGATGCGGGATGGCAGTTGCGACGCGAGCACCCGCCAAAGGTCGGCGGGGGTCAGGCCGGCAAGGGTGGCAATGCCCGGCAGGAAGGCGGCGAAGGCGACGTGGCTGGTGGTATTTGGCATGGGTTTTCCCTGGGTGGTAATGGCATCAGGATTCTAGCAAAAGGCATTTGCTATGCCAGTCTCACAATTTTGTACCACCTGGCGGCTTTCAGGGCAATTTACATACAGTTGAGCGCTCGAGGTGTATGTATAGCTATCCCGTTTGTATGGCGTACAAATGGGGCCCGCTGTAAATAGTAATGGGGTTTCCCGGACAACGTCGCGACGGATTATTTGCTGCCCTGGCAGGCAGGCACAAAAAAGCCAGGCATCATGCCCGGCCGACGGAGATTCTGTTATACATACACCTGAGCGCTCGATGTGTATGTAAATGACCCGGTAGTTTTGGCAGCTGTTCTCAAAGCTCCAGATGTTTCAGGTATTCGCGGAAGCCTTCGCCCAGTTCGGGGTGGCGCAGACCGAGTTCGACGTTGGCTTCGAGGTAGCCGAGTTTGTCGCCGCAGTCGTAGCGTTTGCCGTCGAAGCGGTAGGCGAGTACGGTGCGTTCTTTGATGAGCGCGCTGATGGCGTCGGTCAGCTGGATTTCGCCGCCCGCGCCTTTCGGCGTGTTTTGCAGGAGTTGCATGATGTAGCCGGGCAGAATGTAGCGGCCGATAACGGCTTGGGTGGAGGGCGCGCTGTCCGGGTCGGGTTTTTCGACGATGGCATCGACGGTGACAATTTGGTCGGAGAGTGCCGCGCCTTCGGTGATGATGCCGTAGCGCTTGGTGTCTTCGCGCGGCACGTCCATCACACCGAGTACGCCCTGCTGGTGTTTTTCAAAGACTTCAACCATTTGCCGCATGACGGATTTGCCTTCGTTGATGACGAGGTCGTCGGCGAGCAATATCGCAAACGGGCGGTCGCGCACGATGGGCTGCGCGCAGAGGACGGCGTGTCCCAGCCCCATCGCCATTTCCTGGCGGATGTAGGTAACGCTCATGTCGCGCGGTTTGATGCTGCGCACCAGTTGCAGGAAGTCTTTTTTGCCACGCTGTTCCAGTTCGTTTTCCAGTTCGTAGGCGACGTCGTAGTGTTCGGTAATCGCCCATTTGTTGCGCCCGGTAACGAAGATCATGTTGCGGATGCCCGCTTCGTAGGCTTCTTCGACCGCGTATTGAATCAAGGGCTTATCGACGACCGGCAGCATTTCTTTCGGCGTCGCCTTGGTGGCGGGCAGAAAGCGCGTGCCAAATCCGGCGACCGGGAACACGGCAAGTTTTACGGCTTCACTCATGGGATTTTCTCCTATAGGGATGAGAGTACGTCAAGGGCGGCGGCGAGCGTCGCAACCGCATGAATTTTCAGGCCGCGCATTGTAGCAGAGCCGCGCGGCTTGTTCCCTTCGGGCAAGATGACCTGTTTGAAACCGTGCTGCGCGGCGGCCTTGATGCGTGCCTCGCCGTTGGCGACCGGGCGTAGCTCGCCGGCAAGGCCAACTTCGCCCATCACCACCACGTCGCGCGGAATGGCAACGCCGCGCAGGCTGGAATGCGCCGCCGCCAGCACCGCCAAATCCGCCGCCGGTTCGCTGATTTTCAGGCCGCCGACGACGTTCACATAAACATCCATATCGTGCAGCGAGACGCCGCCGTGGCGGTGCAACACCGCGAGTAGCATCGCCAGTCGCCCGCTGTCAAAACCGAGCGCGGTGCGGCGCGCATAGCCACCGCCGCCGCCATCGACCAGCGCTTGTACTTCGACCAAAAGCGCGCGCGAGCCCTCCCACACCGGGAAAACGGCGCTGCCGGGCTGCTGCCCGTCCGGTCTGGAAAGAAAAATAGCGGAAGGATTGCTCACCGGCTTCAGCCCGTTCTCCAGCATGGCAAACATCCCCAGCTCATTGACCGGCCCGAAGCGGTTTTTCACCGCACGCAGCATGCGGAAGCGGCTGCCCGCCTCGCTTTCAAAATACAGCACCGTATCGACCATATGCTCCAGCACGCGCGGGCCGGCAATCGCGCCCTCTTTCGTTACATGGCCGATGAGAAAGACCGTCGTCCCGCTGAATTTGGCAAAACGCACCAACTGCGCCGCGCACTCGCGCAACTGACTGACCGCCCCCGGCGCGGCGGAAAGCGCTTCGCTGTAAAGCGTCTGAATCGAATCCACCACCAGCACCGCCGGTTGCTCCACCGCAGCGGTCGCCAAAATGCGCTCAATCTGCGTCTCGCTGAACAGCACAATGCGCTCGCGGGCGAGACCGAGCCGCTCGGCGCGCAGACCAATCTGGCGCGGCGACTCCTCGCCGCTGACATACAAACACGGCATCGACTGCGCCAAATGATGCACCGTCTGCAACAACAGCGTGGACTTGCCGATGCCCGGGTCGCCGCCAATCAGCACCACACTGCCGCGCACCAGCCCGCCGCCGAGGACGCGGTCAAACTCGCTGATGCCGCTCGGCACCAGCGTCTCCGCCTGCAATTCCACCGCATCCAGCCGCTGCACCTGCCCGGCGGCAACCCCGGCATAACCGCCGCCCTTGCCCGCACGCGGCGGCGCGACCGGCGCCGCTTCCTCCTCCAGCGCATTCCAGGCGCCGCACTCGTGGCACTGCCCCTGCCACTTCGGATAAACCGCGCCGCACTCGCGGCAGACAAAACGCGACTTCGCCTTAGCCATGAACCACCTCCGCGCGCACCCGCGCCGTCAGCATCGTCGTCAAAGTGTAGGGAATCGTCCCGGCCTGCGCTGCAACCCGCTCCGCCAGATTGCCGTCGCCGAAGACCAGCACCGCATCACCAACCGCCGCCGTATCCTCGCCCAGCCAAAGCAGCGCCATATCCATCGCCACCCGGCCGACCAGCGGATAACGCTTGCCGTTGAGCAGCAATTGCACCGCGCCGCTTTGAATCGCGCGCGGAAAACCGTCGCCATAGCCGAGGGCAATCGTCGCCAGATTGCCCGCCGTCTCCGCCTGAAAACCGTGACTGTAGCCAGCGAAATCGCCCGCCTCCAGCCGCCTGACCGCGAGAACCGCCGTGTGCAGCGACATCACCGGACGCAAGCCCAGCCGCGCCGCATCACCATCACTAAACGGCGACATCCCGTAGAGCGCCAGCCCGGCGCGCACCACATCCGCCCGCGCCTCCGGCAAAACAAACAGCGCCGCCGAATTGGCGAGACAACGCTGCCAACCGGCGGGCAAAACGAGCGCATCGAGCCGCGCCAACTGCGCGCGCGCATCATCCAAAACATCCGCATCGGCGCAGGCAAAATGCGAGGCGACGCCGAGCCAGCGCACCTGCTGGAGAGAGAGCACCTGCGGCAACCAGCGTGCGGCATCATCAACCGCAAAACCGAGGCGGTGCATCCCCGAATCCACCTTGACCCACGCCGAAAGCCCGGTGACCCCACGCAACCAGGCGAGCTGCTCCAACGAATGCACCAGCGGCACGAAGCCATGCTGCGCGCAGAGCGCTGCCTCGTCTGCGGCAAAAATCCCTTCCAGTAACAGCACCGGCTTGACGACACCGAGCTGACGCAATTGCAGCGCTTCATCCATCGAGGCGACGGCAAAACAGGCGGCGTCTGCCAGCGCAGGCAACACATTCGCCACGCCATGCCCGTAAGCATCGGCCTTGACCACCGCGCACAACGTCGCCGCCCCCGCCAACTGACGTAACTGCTGAAAATTGTGGCGCAACGCCGCCACATCAATCACCTTCACCAAAGGACGCATCGCCTTTCCTCCAAAAACAAGAAAGGCCGCATTATAGCGGCCTGTACCAGGGGTAATTTATACATACACCTGAGCGCTCGATGTGTATGTATAAATTAAGCCGCCACGCCAACCATAACCCTACGAAAATCATGAACCCACAAACCACCATCCGCCTGCGCCCGCTGGAGCGCGAAGACCTAACTTTCGTGCATCAGCTGGACAACAACGCCAACGTCATGCGTTACTGGTTCGAAGAACCCTACGAAACCTTCGCCGAACTGACGCATCTCTACGATGAACACATCCACGACCAGCGCGAACGCCGCTTCGTCATCGAATGCGACGACGGCAAGGCCGGGCTGGTCGAACTGGTGGAAATCGACCACGTCCACCGCCGCGCCGAATTTCAGATTATCGTCGCCCCTGACCATCAGGGGCGCGGCATCGCCACCCGCGCGACAGAGCTCGCAATGGAATACGGCTTCAGCGTGCTGAATCTGTACAAGATTTATCTCATCGTCGATGTCGAGAACGCGGGCGCCCGCCATGTGTATGAGAAACTGGGCTTCCAGCCGGAAGGCGTGCTGCGCCATGAGTTTTTTATTAACGGGCAGTATCGCGACGTGACCCGTATGTGTCTGTTTCAGCACGACTGGCTGCAACGTGGGCGATGAGGTCTATGAAAAAAACGCCGCTGGATGCGGCGTTTTTTGTGCACCTTATTCGGCAGGGGGCGGGGTGGTGCGGTGGATGCGCAGGGCGTTGGCGATGACTAGCAGTGAGCTCGCGCTCATGCCAAGGGCGGCAATCCACGGGGTGAGGTGGCCGCTGATGGCGAGCGGCAGGATGGTGAGGTTGTACACGGTCGCCCAGGCGAGGTTTTGTCGGGTAATACGGCGGCTGCGCGCGGCGAGTTCCAGCAGGTAGGGCAGCGCTTCCGGGCCGTTTTTGAGGAGGACGATGTCGGCGTGGGTTTGCGAGAGCGGGTTGGCACGGCCCACGGCGACGGAGACGCTGGCACGGGCGAGTACCGGCGCGTCGTTGATGCCGTCGCCAATCATCAGGGTGTGTTCGGGGTCGTTCGCTTCGAGTAGCGCCAGTTTGGCGGCGGGGTCAAGGCCGCCGTGCCAGTCTGCGATGCCGTAGCGGGCGGCAAGGCGGGCAACGTTTTCTGCGCGGTCGCCGCTGGCGATGGCGAGGTGGTAGTGGCTTTGGAGTTGGGTGAGGGTGGCAGCGAGGTTGGCGCGTTCGGGATCGCCCAGTTGGTAGTGGGCGCGCAGGGTGCGGTTTTCGGCGAGGTAAACGTGGGTGGTGGTAGTGTCGGTTTCGTTAGTGGCCGATTCGCTCGTGAGGTGTGCGGGCAAACCCCACCCCCGTCCCCTCCCCCACTGGGGGAGGGGGGAATCGCTGCGCACTCCACCCCAATTTTCTCGTCCTTCGGACGCGCTGTTCCAGTCCCCCACGGGGGAAGGGGATAGTTCGGCGGGTGTTTCGGTGTTTGGTTGTTGGGTTACGCGCTGCGCGCTAACCCAACCTACATCGGTAGTCGTATCAGCATCGGTGGTATGCGGGTGAACCCCAGACCCTCCCCCACAGGGGGAGGGAGAAAATCCGTCCACCCCGTTTTCTTGCATGTATGCCGCGCTGCCGATGTGCCAGCGGCTGCCGTCGTAGTCGCCGCTGATGCCTTTGCCGCTGTGTTGTTCGATGTTGTCCATCGCCACGGTCGCGACGGGTTGTTGGCTGTAGTACCAGGCGATGGGGTGGGTGCTGTGGGTTTCCAGGGTTTTGGCGATGGCGAGCAGGCGCTGCGGCTCGCCGTGGTAGTCGCTGTTTTGGAGTTGGTATTTGCCCTGGGTGAGGGTGCCGGTTTTGTCGAAGAGGATGCGGCGGATGGCAGTGAGGCGGTCGAGTGTGTTGCTGTTTTTGATGAGGATGTGGTGTTTGTGTGCGTGGTTGAGCGCGGCGGTGAGGACGGTCGGGGTGGCAAGCGAGAGCGCACAGGGACAGGTGGCGACGAGGATGGCGAGCGCGATGTCGAAGGCGCGCGCCGGGTCTATCCATTGCCAGAGGAGGTAGCCGGCGGCGGCGAGGATGAGGACGGCGAGGACGGTTTGCCGGGCAAGAGCCTGGTTGCGGTCGATTTGTGGCGAGCGGTGTTGTTCGGCGCGCGCGCTGATGCGGCGGATGGCGGCGAGGGTGGTTTGTTGGCCGGTCTGGGTGACGCGGATGTCGAGCGGGCTTTGCAGGTTGGTGCTGCCGGCGTGGACGCGGTCGCCGCTGGTTTTGTATTGTGGGGTGCTTTCGCCGGTGAGCATATTTTCGTCGATGCGGCTGGCGCCGCCGGTGATTTCGCCATCGACGGGGATGGTGTGGGTTGGCAGGACGCGGATGTGGTCGCCCGGCTGGATGGTCGGCAGCGGTACGAGGCGCGGTTCGCCGCTGTCGTCGTATTTGTACACGGCGTCGGGCAGGAGGCGGGCGAAGTGTTGCTGGTTGTGGCGGGCGCGGCGGCGGGTGTGCGCCTCCAGGTAGCGGCTGATGCTGATGAAGAAGATGAACATGGTGACGCCGTCGTAGTAGATTTCGCCGCGGCCGATGAGGGTGTGGTAGAGGCTGGCGAGCCACGCTCCGGCGCAGGCGAGGGCGATGGGCAGGTCCATGTTCGGCTGGCGGTGGCGCAGGCCGAGCCAGGCGTTTTTCAGGTAGGGGTAGCCGGCGTAGAGCATGACCGGGGCGGAGCAGATGAGGCTTATCCAGCGCAGCAGTTGTTCGTATTCGCGGTCGATGCCGTGCCAGGCGCCGGTGTAGAGGCCGGTGGCGAACATCATCACTTGCATCATGCCGAGGCCGGCGACGATGAGGCGCAGCAGGTCGTGGTTGCGTTCGCGCCGCTGGTTGTCGTCGTTTTTGTCCGGGGTGTGCAGGTTGGGGGTGTAGCCGAGGCTGGCGATGGTAGCGAGGATGGCGGAGAGCGGGGTGTCGCGCCAGCGGATTTCGGCGCGGCCGGTGCCGAGGTTGATGCGGGTGTGGCTGATGCCGTGCGCGTCTTGCAGGGCATGGCTGATGAGCCAGGTGCAGGCGGCGCAGTGCAGGCCGTCGATGTAGAGGTGGATTTCCTGGTCGTCGCCGTCTTTATAGGTGTATTGGGCGGCGATTTCGAGGAGGTCGTAGGCTTGCCAGTGCGCGGGATCGTAGGGGTGTTCGGGGCGCGGCGCCGGGCGGTCGCGCACTTGGTAGTATTGTTCGAGGTGGTGGGCGCTGATGATGTGCGCGACGGCCTCGCAGGCGTGGCAGCAGTAGGCGTGGCCGTGGTCGTCGGTGATGTGGATGCCTGCCGGAACGGGTTGTTGGCAGTGGTAGCAGTTCATGGGTTGGCGAGGGGGATGACGGCAGGCGGTGGCGGTTCGCCGGGTTTGGGGTGTGGGTATTTTCCTTTGATTTTCCAGCTATTGTCAGCCGGGGCGAGGCTGAGGTACCAGGTGGCGGTTGGCAGGGTTTGTTGGACGGCGGCAGGCAGCGGGTAGTGGTTCGGCGCGTCCGCTTGCAGGGGGTGGCGTTGGTCTAGCGCCGCTTTGCTCGCGTGTTGTAGGGTGAGGGTGAGCGCTTCGATGCTTGGCGGTTCGCGTGTCAGGGTGATGGCGCCGCCGGTTAGCGTTGCGGTAATGTCGGTGCGGCCTTCTTGGCGCATCTGCGGCGAGAGGCCGGTTTTGCTGTAGTCGTCCAGGATGGGCGCTTCTTTGCTGCTGATGGCAAGGTAGATGGTGTACATGCTGCCGCAGAC
The DNA here is from genome assembly GCA_963522865.1 of uncultured Cardiobacterium sp. Taxonomy (GTDB): domain Bacteria; phylum Pseudomonadota; class Gammaproteobacteria; order Cardiobacteriales; family Cardiobacteriaceae; genus Cardiobacterium. The sequence continues at coordinate 1,440 of CAURAS010000006.1, read as the reverse complement.
GGTGGCAAGCGGGATGAGGATGATGAGGAGCAGGATGTGGTTTTTGTACCAGGGAATGGGGCGTTCGTTCATTTGTTGGGGGCGAGGAATTTGCTGTTTTGGTGATGGGCATCCGCGGGGTTGTCCTGCGGGGTGACGATGAAATCAAGGTTGATGCTGCTGTCGCTGCCCAGCGATTTGCGCGGGATATTGACGCGCAGCACGGTCTCGTACACCGCGCCGGGTTCGACGCTGAAGTGTTTTTTGCCGTCAATTTCCGCGCCGGGTGCGCCGGCGACGTCCAGGGTGAACTGGCGCGGGTTTTCGGTTTTGTTCAGCACCTTGATGGTGTAGATGTTTTGGATGCGGCCGCCGCTGATTTTGCGCGCCAGCACGTTGCGGTCGCGCAGGATATTGACGTCCAGATCGCCTTTGCCGGCGATGGAAATGACGAACAGGCCAAACGCCGCCAACAGCACCGCGCCGTAAGCGAAGGTTTTTGGGCGCAGCAGTTTGGTGTTCTTGCCGGCGAGGCGGTTGGTCGAGGTGTAGCGGATGAGACCGCGCGGCGCCTTGATTTGGTCCATCATGTTGTCGCAGGCGTCAATGCAGGCGGCGCAGGCGATGCATTCCAGCTGCAGGCCGTCGCGGATGTCGATGCCGGTCGGGCAGACCTGCACGCACATGGTGCAATCCACGCAGAAGCCGAGCGCGTCGGGATTGTCGCGGTCCTGCTTTTTCAAGCGGCGGCGCGGTTCGCCACGTTGCGGATCGTAGGCAATGATGAGCGTGTCCTGGTCGAACATCGCCCCCTGAAAACGGGCGTAGGGGCAGACATATTTGCAGAACTGCTCGCGCACGATGCCCGCTTGCAGATAACAAAAACTGCCGTACAGCGCGACCCAAAGATACGTATCCACGCCTGCGTGCAGGGTGAAAAAATCAGGAATGAGCTGACGGATGGGGACGAAATACCCGACGAAGCCGATGCCCGCGCTCATGGCAACAGCGACCCACAGCGAATACTTCAGCACGCGCTTGCGCCCCTTCTCGCCGCGCCACGGCTTGCGCGCGAGTTTTAACTGTTCGGAGCGGTTACCTTCGATTTTTTGTTCAATCCAGAGGAACACTTCGGTGTAAACGGTGTGCGGGCAGGCATAACCGCACCAAACGCGCCCCAGCAAGGCGGTGGCAAAAAAGAGTAACAAGGCGAGGCCGAGCAGGATGAACGTCAGCAGAATGAAATCCTGCGGCCAAATATTGAGACCGAAGATATAAAAGCGGCGGTGCGGCAGGTCGAAAAAAATCGCCTGGCGGCCGTTCCACTGAAAGAACGGCAGCACGTGGAAAATGCCGAGCAGCACCAAGAGCGCGGTTTTGCGCAGACTGGCGAAGCGTCCCTTGATCGGGCGCGGCCGGATTTTGACGTGCTTCTCGTAGAGCGTTTCAGGTTGCGATGGA
>CAURAS010000005.1:0-17766 GCA_963522865.1 uncultured Cardiobacterium sp. | reverse complement strand
GGGAGGGAGCGTTTGGTGGTTTACATACACATGGAGCGCTCAGGTGTATGTAAATGTCTGTGGATAGAATGGATGGGTTTGCGGTGCTGCACGATGGATTAAGCGGCTTGCGTAGGTCTATCTATGGTGATGAGACGGCGAGGGTTGCCCGTTAGGGCGGGTTGATAATTGAAACATCCTCCTCCCCGGCCTCTCTCTCGCTGCGCGATCTGTCCCCGTCCCCCACAGGGGGAGGGGGCGTTTGGTGGTTTACATACACATGGAGCGCTCAGGTGTATGTATAATCCGCCCGCCTATCATTCCATAACCACCGCCCGTTATGCCCCCTGCCCTCCTCTACTTTGCCAACCTCCTCTGGTTGCTCATCATCCTCACCGCACTCTACCGCGCCCGCCGCCAGCTACCACGCCTGCAACCCGTTGCTATCCACCTCTTTTGCGGCGCCATTCCCGTCCTTACCCTGCTTGCCCTGCTCAAAACCGCCGCCGCACCGGGTCTCGAGCTGCACCTCATCGGTCTCACCGCTGCTACCCTGCTCATGGGCGCCCGCCTTGCCATCCTCGCCGCTGCCTTCAGCCAACTGCTCCTCCTGACCCTCGGCGAATTGCCGCCTGTTGCCCTCGGCCTGAACGGCCTTACCCACGCAGCCATTCCCGTCGCCATAAGCGCCAGCTTTGCCGCGCTGCTGCGCCGCTATCTACCGCCTAACCCCTTCATCTACACCCTCGGCGCCGGATTCTTCGGCGGCATCCTCGCGCTTAGCGCCGCGATGCTCACCACCGCCCTCATCCAGCATGCGGGCGGCGCCTACCCCTGGGACACCCTCTGGGACAAATACCTGCAAACCCTGCCCATCATCGCCTACCCCGAAGGCTTCATTAACGGCGTCTTCGCCACCGCGATGGTCGCCTTCCACCCGAATCTGCTCGCCACCTTTAACCCCGACGACTACCTCAAAGAGACCCCATGAACCGCCGCCATTTCCTCCTCTTGACCGCTGCCGCGCTCGCTGCTTGCGGCAAAAAAACCGCTAAACACGCCGCCCTGCCGCGCGGTACTGCCGTTCTCGCCCTCGGCGACTCGCTCACCTACGGCTACGGTGCAAGCCCCGCCGAATCCTACCCCGCCCGCCTTGCCACGCTCAGCGGCTGGAGCATTACCAACGGCGGCGTCAGCGGTGACACCAGCGCGCAAGCCCTCGCCCGCCTGCCAGAACTGCTGCGCGAACACACGCCGCGCTTGGTCATCATCAGCATCGGCGGTAATGACTTCCTCCGCCGCCAGCCGGAAAGCGAAACCCGCGCCAACATCCGCGCCATCATCCAGGCCTGCAAAGCGGCGGGCGCGGAGGTCATCCTCGTCGGCGTCCCCGGCATTGGCGTCGGCGCCGCACTCGGCTACCCCGGCGATCACCCGCTCTACGCCGAACTCGCTAAGGCAGAAAACATCCCCTATTACCAAGGCGGCTGGGCAAAAATACTCGGCAACGAAAGCCTCAAATCCGACCAGGTACACCCCAACGCCGCTGGCTACGAAGCCTTCGCCCGCGATTTTGCCGCCTGGCTGAAAAAAAACGGTTGGCTGCGTTAAACGGCCATTTCTTATTTCACTTAAGGATTAATCATGAATTCCAATCTTGACGAAAACACCGCTAAAACCTGCTGGTTTGTTGGCGCCACCTATGGCAGTGATGACCAAACGCCCCGCTTTTTGCGCGAAGGCATTTGGGAGAATGGCTATACGGATAGATATTTAGAACTTGTCAAATCGGCTCGTCCTGGAGAGTGTATTGCCATTAAAGCCTCTTATACACGAAAACATGGCCTGCCTTTTGATAACCGTGGCAGAAGTGTTTCCATTATGGGTATTAAAGCCATCGGTGTGATTACTGAAAATCCGGGAGATGGCCGTACCTTGAAAGTCCGTTGGGAAACGGTAGAGCCCCAACGCGAGTGGTATTTCTATACCTTGATGAAAATGATTTGGCGCGTTTCACCGGATGCGTGGGAAAAAGAAGCGCTTATAGATTTTACTTTCTCTGGAAAAGCGCAAGATATTGACCGCTTCCGCAATGCACCTTATTGGCGCGACCGCTTTGGCGACAATGCACCTAGCCTAAACGCCTTTAAATGGACGAATTTTTATGAAGCGGTTGCTGATAAACTGCTTACTTTTAGACATCGTCGTGAAGACTTGGTTGCTGCTATTCATAAAATTTTTGCAAAAAAAGGCATGGCACCTTTACTGGATAAATTTAAGGATGGCAGTAAAGGTCCGCTAAAAGATATTTGCCCTTTTACCGTGATGGGTATCTTTAACCGTAATTTGACAGATGAAAACCGTAAAGAGATTGCTCGCGGACTCGCACAGTTTTTGGAAATTTCTGAAGAAGAAGTACCTGCAGACTTCAATGGCGTTCCCTTACAAAATAATAAAAATTCCTGGTTCTTTGCTTACGATGAACACCGCAAAGCAGATGATATTGATACCCTTTGGGAAGTTTTTGCGCGCGCGCTTGCTTTTGCTGACAGCGACGATGATGTAACAAGAGCGGCTTTTATGCTAGCTTATGATGATGCCATTGTACGTAAAAAAGTTAAATGGAATCTGACGATGGGGCTTTTTTGGGCGCGTCCCTGGTTTTTCCCTACATTGGACGGACAATCGCGTCTTTATATAGAGGAAGTGTTGGATATGCGGATTGATACGGATACCGCAAAAGATTGCTGTAGTGCGGTAAATTACCTCACACTTTTAGATGCCTTACGCAATCGCTTTCAAGAGGATACATATCCCGTTCATTCCTTCCCCGAACTTTCATTAGCTGCTTGGAATTTTGTTGATGATAAACACATCGCCATTGATGATAATGAGGATGACACCGCAAAAGCGGCCGCGGAAAGTGAGCGGGAGCGCATTTATACAATTGATAATATTGTAGAGGAAGGGTGTTTTCTTGAAGCGGCTGCGATTGAGAAAATACTTGTCCAATTGCGACGCAAGAAAAACATCATTCTGCAAGGCTCACCAGGAACGGGAAAAACTTGGCTGGCAAAGCGACTTGCTTATGCACTGATGGGACAGAAAGCCGGAGAGAGAATCCGCGCAGTGCAATTCCATCCCAACCTTTCCTATGAGGATTTTGTTCGCGGTTGGCGACCTACAGGTGATGGCAAACTGGCGCTAGTCGATGGCCCTTTTTTGGAAATAATCGATATTGCCAACAATAATGCAGGAAATGAATACATTGTTGTTATTGAGGAAATTAACCGTGGTAATCCGGCACAAATTTTTGGCGAAATGCTAACTTTACTGGAGGCCGACAAGCGCACCCCCAATGAAGCGCTGGAGCTTTCGTATCGTCGCGCAGATAATGAACGAATCTATATCCCCGCTAACCTCTATGTCATTGGCACGATGAATATCGCCGATCGCTCGCTGGCATTGGTTGATTTGGCACTACGCCGTCGCTTTGCCTTTATCAATTTACGACCGCTTCTCGGTGAGCGATGGCGTCGTTGGGTGAATCAAGAATTTAAGCTTGATGAAAATGTATTGCTGGATATTGAGCGGCGCGTTATTCAACTGAATAAAAAGATTGCAGAAGACACTAACCTTGGCGCACAATTTCAAATAGGACATAGTTATGTTACGCCGCCACTTGGTACAAATATTAATGATGCCCAGGAGTGGTTCCGGCAAATTGTCGAAAATGAAATTATCCCCTTGCTAGAAGAATATTGGTTTGACGCGCCAGAAAAAATAGGAGAGGCTAAAGATATTCTGCTCAAAGGATTCTAAACGTGTTCGCAGAATTTAGGCAGGAAATAAAAACTGGTTATATTGGCGCCATTCCGGTGCGCAATCTTTGGCTACTGATGCTTTATGCCTCTGATTGGTATCGTGAGCTTCCGCCAAGCAGGCGTAGCGAAGTAGAAGATGCGCCCGATGAAATTCCCGATTTGATAGCGGAAATTCTTTGTCATCGTGTTGAGCATCGTTTACGCCGTAATTTGAGTTACGGCTATCAAAGGCGGCAAGATGTTTTATCGCGGCTGCGTGGTCATATTGAATTACTCAAAACCGAACGGCGGCATTTATTGCAACGTGGCAAGATTGCCTGCAGTTTTGCGGAATTAACCGTCAATACCGTCAGAAACCGCTATGTCCGCGCTGCTTTGGCAGAAATCGCCAAAATAGTGCAGAAAGAATCGCTGGCACAGCGTTGTCGCAGTTTGGCAATGGGGCTGCATCGTCTCGGTGTTAGCGGCGAATGCCCTGCCCGCCACGAAATTGCAAACGATGTTATCGCCCGGCACCATGCGGACGACCGCCCGATGATGGATGCCGCACATTTGGCATTTCATTTGGTGCTGCCTACGGAAATAGCGGGTGATAAATTGCTGCCGTTGCCAGAGAGAAATATTGTTTGGATACGCAGGTTGTACGAGAAAGCGGTTGCCGGTTTTTATCGAGCGGTGCTAGATTCGGCAATGTGGCACGTTGATGCCGGCAAATGGTTATCTTGGCCAATTACCCAAGCAAGCGACAATATAGAAAAATTTTTTCCCGCGATGCAGACTGATATTGTTTTGGAAAATCGGGCGGAAAAACGTCGCCTGATTATTGATACCAAATTTAATGCACTATTGACCAAAGGCAGGCATCGTGAGGAATCGCTGCGCAGTGGCTATTTGTATCAGATTTACGCCTATCTACGCTCACAGGAAAAAGCGGAAGATGCTCTTGCCCGTCATGCAACGGGGCTATTGTTACACCCGGCGATAAATTGCTCGATTGATGAATATGTCGTGATTCAGGGGCATGAAATTCGTTTTGCCACGGTGGATTTAAGCGCTACTGCCGCTGAAATTCGGCGGCGGTTGTTGCAGCTTATTGAACAATAAAGACCATCTTGCTACAGCGCTGCCATGTTTATCAATGGGGAAAATTGTGTAGTGAGCCGTTTTTATCCACAAAAAATCACGCATCATGATAAAATTAACGCGAGCTTAATACCTCGCCTCGTCGCCGCGAGGCTTCACTATAAACATCGTAAAAACATGGGAGTAGCAACATGGGAAAAGGTCAAAAAACCGGCTTCGACGCACGCCTGCAAGCATTTGCCACATGGAATGCGCAATTTGGCGAAGCGCTGGCAAAAATAGGAGATGAAGCGCTCGCGCGTTTTGACGACATTTTCACTTTCGCCTACCGCGAAGAACACACACCGGCGCAGGCGGTGGATGATGCCAAAGCACTCGCCAACCTCGGCACCAATAACCCGCTGGCCATACAACTTTGGCACGACGATGACCAAGCGGATGAGCTGCGCCTCTGCCTCTATGGCAAAGACGACGAAATCGTCCGCTTCCAAAAGGTGGCTCACATTCTGGAGAATCTCGGCCTGCCGGTGCTGACCCTGCGCGATTACCGCCTCGCCGACGGCTACTGGCTACAAAGCTACGGCATTGACCTCGCAAACAGCCGCTTCCAGCCAGGCGACTCCCCGGAGCCCTACCTCGCCAACATCATCGAAGCCTTCATCAGCGTCTGGACAGGCGCGAGCGAAGACGACGACCTCAACCACTACGTCAGCTCGCATGGCTGCGACATCCGCGAAATCGCCATGCTGCGCGCGCTTGGCAAATACCTGATTCAGGCGGGCGCGCCCTACAGTTACGAACAAATCCGCGCTGCGCTCAACGCCAACCCCGACGCCACCATTGCGCTCATCACCGCCTTCCACGCGAAAATGCAGCCACAAGCAGGCGACGCTGCCGTAGCCTTCGCCGCACTAAAAGACAAGCTGCAACAAGTGCAAAGCGCTGAGCACGAAGCCATCCTGCGCTGGTACAGCGACCTCCTCACCGCCCTTGTCCGCACCAACTACTATCAAAAAGACGCCGACGGCCAGCCGAAAAACCGTCTCGCCTTCAAATTTGCCGCGCGCGACATCCCGAATCTCCCCAAACCCAAGCCGCTCTACGAAATCTGGGTTTACTCGCCCGCAGTGGAAGGCGTACACCTGCGCGGCGGCAAAGTGGCGCGCGGCGGCCTGCGCTGGTCGGACCGCCACGCTGATTTCCGCACCGAAGTGCTGGGGCTGGTCAAGGCGCAAATGGTGAAAAACGCCATCATCGTCCCGGTCGGCTCGAAAGGCGGCTTCGTCGTCAAAAACCCGCCCGCCGACCGTGACGCCTACCTGGAAGCGGGCAAAGCCTGCTACCGCACCTACATCCGCGGCCTGCTGGATCTCACTGACAACCTCGTCGAAGGCAAAATTGTCCCGCCCGCCGACACCGTGCGCCACGACGAAGACGACCCCTATCTCGTCGTTGCCGCCGACAAAGGCACCGCCAAATTCTCCGACATCGCCAATAGCATTGCCGCCGAATACCGCTTCTGGCTCGGCGACGCCTTCGCCTCCGGCGGCAGCGCGGGCTACGACCACAAAGGCATCGGCATCACCGCGCGCGGCGCCTGGGAATCGGTCAAGCGCCACTTCCGCCTGCTCGGCAAAGACATCCAGAAAGACGACACCTTCAGCGTCGTCGGCATCGGCGACATGAGTGGCGACGTCTTCGGCAACGGCATGCTCCTCTCCGCCAACACCCGCCTGCTCGCCGCCTTCAACCACCTGCACATCTTCATCGACCCCAACCCCGACCCGGCGGCAAGCCTTGCCGAACGCGAACGCCTCTTCCGTCTGCCGCGCTCCAGCTGGGCGGACTACAACGCCGCACTCATCAGCAAAGGCGGCGGCGTCTTCGCGCGCAGCGACAAAACCATCGCCATCACGCCAGAAATGAAGGCTGCCTTTGCCATCGAAGAAGACCACCTGACCCCGACCGACCTCATCAGCCGCCTGCTGAAAGCGCCGGTGGACCTCATCTGGAACGGCGGCATCGGCACCTACATCAAGGCGAGCGACGAAACCCACGCGCAAGTCGGCGACCGCGCCAACGACGGTCTGCGCATCAACGGCCGCGACGTGCGCGCGAAAATCATCGGCGAAGGCGGCAACCTCGGCATGACCCAGCGCGGTCGCATCGAAGCCGCACAAAACGGCGTGCGCTTAAACACCGACGCCATCGACAACTCCGGCGGCGTTAACTGCTCCGACCATGAAGTCAACATCAAAATCCTGCTCAACCAGGCGATAGAAGCGGGCGAACTCGACCTTGCCGCGCGCAATGCGCTGCTGGCGGAGATGACCGACAGCGTCGCGGCACACGTCCTGCGACAGAACTACCTGCAGCCGCAGACCATCAGCCTTGCGTTGGCGCGCCGGGAAAACCTCGACGACTACGCCCGCCTGATGCAACAACTCGAAGCCGAAGACCGCCTCGACCGCGCCATTGAAAACCTGCCGGATGACGCAAGCCTTAGCAAACGCCGCGACGCCAGCGACAACCTCACCGCGCCCGAACTTGCCGTCCTCCTCGCCTACAGCAAAATGTGGCTCTACGACCACCTGCTCGCCTCAAACCTGCCGGATGCGCCGTACCACCAACAAAACCTGCGCCACTACTTCCCGGCGCAACTCGCGGAAAAATACAGCAAATACATGGCGATACACCGCCTGCACCGCGAAATCACCAGCACCTGGATTACCAACGACCTGGTGAACCGCCTTGGCATCGCCGCCACCTGGCGCGCCAGCCTTGCGAGCGGCAACATCCCGGCGCTGGTCAATCACTACACCATCGCGCGGGAAACAAGCGACGCGGAGGCGCTGTGGCAAGAAATAGAGGCGCAGGATGACCGCGTCCCCGCCACCCTGCAAATCGAACTCGAACTGCGCCTGCGCGACCATCTGGAGCGCAGCATCGAAGCCCTCGCCCGCCACGGCGTCAGCGGCGACGACTTGGAAGCGACCATCAGCCAGCTGCAAAAACGCATCACCGCGCTGCTTGCCACCGCGCATTACCAGTACGGCACCTGCCGCCCACGCGACAAAGCACGCTGGCAAAACCTCGGCCTGCCAGAAACACTCGCCGAACGCCTCGCCGCCCTGCCGCTGCAATACGAGGCACTCAACGCCGTCCTTGCTGCGCAAGACGACACCCGCCTCGAAGAAGACTGGCAACAAATCCTCACCTGCCTTGCTGAGCAGGGGATGTTTCAATAAGTGTCCGTGTAAAGGCTGCAGTGGAAGATACCTAATTAAGGAGCATTTTGAAGAAACGTTGCACGTGATTTGGCCATTCGCTGTACAACACTATCCCGTTATTTGCGAATGGCGCCGAAGCTGCCGCGCAGGTTTTGGCTGTTGTCGTGGAAGACGCCGCCTATTTCGCGTGCGCCGTCGCCGTAGAAATGACCGCTGCTGCTGACACGGTCGTCGCTATCGCTATAGAAGGCGTTGCCGTCGATGCGGGCGTCAATGTTGAGCGGGTTGAAGTAGACACGGCTGTTGTCTCCCGGGGTGATGCGCCCGCTGACAGTTCGCGCACCGAAGTCAGCGCGGAAGCTGGCTTTGCCAACATCCGCACTGCCGTCGCGGCCAATGACGGCTTCGCCTTCGTAGCGGGCGCTGCCACGATTGGGCATGTTGCGGGTGAAGGCGCCCTGGCTGAAGATGTAATCGTGGCCGTCGTGGCTGAGATAGCCAAAGCGGCTGTTTTGGTAGTCATCCCCGCTAATGAGGAAGTTTTGGTAGCTCTTGCCCGCCACGGTGATGGTTTGCCGTGCTTGCAGGCGCGGAACGCCACCGGTATAGATGCCCGCTTGGTGCGAAGGCAGGCTTTTGCCGTCAAGGTTCAGGGTGTCAAGCTGGTTGCTGTTCAGCGCATGCAGGTAGCGGTTATCAAGGCGGGCGCGTTGGCTAGGCAAGCTGTAGGCAGTGCCGTGGTAAGCCTGGCGGCTATCGTAGTCGCGGGTGTCGATACGCGGGCGTTCCGGGTCAGAAGGCAGGCGGTCGCTGCGGTCTTTATCGTTGTTGCCACAGGCGGTAAGGAGTAAGGCGGTACAGAGAGCAAGGGCAATGGTCGGTTTTTTCATGGCTTTTCTCCGGGTTCAGGATGGTGTTGTCGTCGTGATACGACAGCGTTGTTATTATGATGCGCCCAGGATGAAGGTTTGCTGCACCGGCAGGTTACCAACAAGAAAAAGGGCTGCGATTGCAGCCCTTTTGCGTGAGTGGTGTGCTTAGTTGGTGCGAACGGCGCCGAAACTGCCGGAGAGGGTTTGCGCGCTGTCCTGGAAGATGCCGCCGAGTTCACGGGCGTTATCGCCGTAAAAGCCACCGGTAGTTTGTACGGCTGCGCCGTCTTTGCTCTTGAAGCGATTGCCTTCGATACCAGCTGCGATGACGATCGGCTTGAAGGGTATGTTGCTGTTGGCGTTTTGCGTGATGCTGCCGGTGAGCGCATGTTTGCCGAAATCGGCGTTAAAGTTCGCGATGGCGCTATCAACGACGCCCGCTTGGCCTATCGCCGCCGCACCGCTGTATTTGACGACGCCGCTCGTCGGCATCGTGGTCGTCGGCGTGCCTTGGCTGAAGATGTAGTCCTGGTCGCCGAGAGTCAGATAGCCGAATTTGCTGTTAGCGTAGCGGCTGCCGCTGACTGCAAACTGGCGGTAGCTGATGCTGCCAATGGTGGCATCGCGCACGACGTTAAGGTTGTCGTTCTTGAGGGTGGGCAGTTGCAGCGGTAGTTTTTTGCCATCGAGGTTGAGTTCGGTGAGCGTTTCGCTGCTGATGCTTTTTGCCTCAGCGATGCCCTGCGGCTGTTTGCCCAGCGGTACGATGAAGGCACTGCCCTGGTATTTGCTCGTACTGCCTTTGCCGTCTTCTTTTTTGTCCGGGTTGCCCTGATTGGCGGGCGGCGGGATGAGCTGGCTGTCGCCGCCCGGATTTTTTTTGCCCGGATCGGACGGGGTTTCATCTTTGCCAGGGGCAATGGGAGCTTCACTACCACCAGGAGCTTTTTGCCCCGGATCGGCGGGGTTGTTACTGTTATCATCGTTGCTGCCGCCGCAGGCAGTGAGCAGCAGTGCCGCCAGGGTCAGGCCGAACACGTGTTTTTTCATGTTGTTGTCTCCGTTTACGGGTGAATGTTGTCGCTATGCGACATGACCCATTATGGCGGTGCGGGTCGCAGGAATCCATGAATTTCTGTTCAATGCAGTGACCGTTATGCCGCTGTCTGTTTACATACACCTGAGCGCTCGAGGTGTATGTAAATCTGAAAAGGGAGATTCATAGCCGGGATGTCATCTGGTTTACCCCTCCCCGCTACGGACGCTCGCGCGTCCTGCGAGGGCGGGCGCTCTTGTTATGACTGCAAGGCGAGGTAGAGGTTCTGGCCGTTGCGGTAGATGAGTAGTGGCACCGGGCGTTTGTTTCCGGCTTTTTCCAGCAGGCGTTGAGCGCCTTTGGGGTCTTCGACACGTTTGCCGCCGACGGCGATGATGATGTCGTTTTTGCGCAGGCCGGATTTTTCCGCCGCAGAACCTGCTTTGACGCCGCTAATGCGCACGCCTTTGCCGCGGAAGCCGAGGGCTTCGCGGTCGTCGCTGTCGAGCGCTTCCAGGCTGAGGCCGCGACTGCTCGCTCCGGCTTTGCCGTCGCCGCTGATGTCGTTCAGGTTGCCGATTTCGGCTTTGACGGTTTCTTCTTTGCCGTCGCGCAGCAGTTTGATTTCGACTTTTTCACCGATGGGCGTGGAGGCGACGAGCGCGGGCAGGTCGGCGGATTTGGTGACGGGTTTGCCGTTGTACTGAAGGATGACGTCGCCGCTTTCGATGCCGGCTTTGGCGGCGGGCGAGTTGTCTTCGACTTCGGCGACAAGCGCGCCTTGCGGGTTTTCCATGCCGAAGCCTTCGGCGAGGGTTTGGTCCAGCCCCTGGATGCGTACGCCGAGCCAGCCGCGCACGACTTCGCCTTTGTCTTTTAGCTGGTCGGCGATGTTTTTCGCCATGTTAATCGGGATGGAGAAGGCGAGGCCGTTGAAGGCGCCGCTGCGGCTGTAGATTTGGGAGTTGATGGCGATGACTTCGCCTTTGCTGTTAAAGAGCGGACCGCCGGAGTTGCCGGGGTTGATGGCGGCGTCGGTCTGGATGAAGGGGACGTAGTCACCGCTCGGCAGGTTGCGCGCGACCGCGCTGACGATGCCTTGTGTCGCGGTGTGGGAGAAGCCGAAGGGCGAGCCGATGGCGAGTACCCAGTCGCCGACCTGCACTTGGTCGGAGTTGCCGATTTTGGCGACGGGCAGGTGGTCGCCCTGGATTTTGACGAGGGCAACGTCGGTGCGTTTGTCGAGGCCGATGACGTCGGCGTTGTATTCTTTGTTGTTGTTGAGCTGGACGCGCACTTTTTCTGCGCCTTCGACGACGTGCGCGTTGGTGAGGATGTAGCCGTCGCTGTCGATAATGAAGCCGGAGCCTTGGCCTTGCAGAATGCGCTGTTCGCGTGGCGCTTCAAATTGTTGGCCGAAGGGGTCGGGGATGCCGAAGAAGTCTTCAAAGATTTCCGGCGGGAAGCCGTTGATGGTGGAGGGTGCGCTGACGCGGCTTTCAACTTCGATGCTGACGACCGCGTCTTTGGTTTTGGCGACGAGCGCGGTGAAGTCCGGCGCGGGGTCGGCGAAGCTCAAGGGGGCGGCGAGTGCCAAGGTCAATATAACCAATGTTTTATTCATGAACACCTCTGATTGCTTTAAGATAGGGCGCATATTCTGGCGAATGCGACCTTAACGCGCCAGAACCGGTCGATTAAAGAAAACTTAGGAGAACTTCATGCACGTTCTGATCATCGAAGACGACAAAGACGTCGCAGCCTATATCACCAAAGGTCTGAGCGAAAGCGGCTATGTCGTCGATGCCGCGCACACCGGCACCGAGGGACTGTCCATGGCACAAAGCGGCCAGTACGACATCCTCATCGTTGACCGCATGTTACCCGAACTGGACGGCCTCTCCGTCATCGAAAAACTGCGCAAGGACGGCATGAGTACGCCCGTCCTCATCCTCTCTGCCCTCGGCGAAGTGGATGACCGCGTCGAAGGCCTCGCCGCCGGCGGCGACGACTACCTCGTCAAACCCTACGCCTTCTCCGAACTGCTCGCCCGCGTGCAGGCGCTGACCCGGCGTCGCGGCGGCGAAATCCAGGATCAAATGATGCTGGAAGTCGCCGACCTGCAACTCGATCGCCTCAAGCGCAAAGTCACGCGCAGCGGCCGCAAAATCAACCTGCAACCGCGCGAATTCCGCCTGCTCGAATACCTGATGAGCAACGCCGGCCAAGTCGTCACCCGCACCATGCTCCTCGAAAAAGTGTGGGAATACCACTTTGACCCGCAGACCAACGTCATTGACGTCCACATCTCGCGCCTGCGCAGCAAAATCGACAAAGACTTCGACCCACCTCTGATTCATACCGAACGCGGCGCAGGATACAGCCTCTATGACCCAAACGGCTATAACTAAGCGGCTGCGCGACTGGGGGAAGGCGGTAAGAACTACCGCCTTCAAATTTTCCCTGCTCTTCACCCTCGCATCGAGCTTCGTCACCGGCATCTCGATGTACACCCTCTACCGCAGCGCCGAAAAAGAAATCCGCGAACAAATCGACTCGCGCCTGCTTGCCGAAACCACCAGCCTGCGTCGCCGCTTTGAAGAGCGCACCAGCATCGGCCTTTACACCCCGGTACTTGGCATCATCGAGCGCGTTCCCGGCGACCCGAACATCACCTTCTGCGTCACCGCCAAAAGCCCGCCCAGCGGCAGCAACGGCCTGCCCTTTACCAACCGCAACAACAACGCACCCGCAACCATCGAAACCAGCGCCGCCGACCTCATCATCCTGGACAGCAGCGTCGCCGACCTCTGCCGCATCAACCCCGCGACCGACCCCGGCAGCGACATGCGCATCAACCTCGTCATGCGCGTCGTCATCGTCAATACCGCCGACAACCGCTACACCCTCATCACCGCCTACGACACCACCAACGAGCGCAAAATGCTCAAGCGGATGCTCGACAACAGCATCTACGTCACCGGCCTCCTCCTCATCGCCTCCTTCATCGGCAGCTTCCTCATCGGCTACACCATCATCCACAGCATCTCGCGCATCAGCCGCACCGCGCGGCGCATCGTCGATGGCGACTTCTCCGAGCGCGTGCCCACCCGTGCCAACGACGCCGACGAAATGAGCCAACTCGCCGACGACCTCAACCACATGCTCGACCGCATCGAAGCGCTCATCACCAGCCAGCGGCAAGTCACCAACAACATCGCGCACGACCTGCGCAGCCCGCTCAACCGCATGCGCAACCGCATGGAAGTCGCGCTGCTTGACCGCAACAGCGAAGCGGCCGCCCTGCGCGAAGTCATCGCCGACTCCGTTGAAGACGCCGAAAACCTGCTGAAAACCTTCAACGCCCTGCTGAACATCGCGCAAGTCGAAAGCCGCGCCAAAGACGACTTCAAACACGAAAGCCTGAGCGCCATCTGCGACGATCTCGCCGAACTCTACGACGTCATGACCGAAGAAGGCGAACACAGCTTCGAAGCGCACATCGAACGCGGGCTGGACATCATGGGCAACCGCCAACTCATCGCCCAGGCCATCACCAACCTGCTCGACAACGCCGTCAAATACACACCGAGCGGCGGTCACATCACCCTCACCGCCGAACAGCGCGGCGAAAACATCCACGTCAGCGTCGGCGACAACGGCCACGGCATCCCACCGGACAAACGCGACGACGTCCTCAAACGCTTCGTCCGCCTGGACAGCGCGCGCAGTACCCCCGGCAACGGCCTGGGGCTCTCGCTGGTGAGCGCCATCGTCGCCCTGCACAACGGCAGCCTGCAACTGCACGACAACAAACCGGGCCTACGCATCGAAATCACCCTGCCAAGCGAAACCGCCTACCTGCGGCGGCAGAACGAAAGCGAGTTCTGACCCTGCATTTACATACACCTGAGCGCTCGAAGTGTATGTATAGCTATATATTCCGAGTGGTCATAAAAAAGGCGGGTTACCCCGCCTTTTCCGTCTTTTTGTATTTTCAGTTTTTTAGCCCTTGTGCCAGTGCGACGCAGATGTCGTCGGCATCTTCTAAACCAACGGAGAGGCGGATGGCGCCGTCGCCGAGGCCGATGCGCGCTTTTTCCGCGGCATCGACGCGGCTGTGCGTGGTGCTGTCCGGGTGGGTGATGATGGTGCGGGTGTCGCCGAGGTTGCCGGTGTTGCTGAGCCAGTCGCAGTGGTCAATGAGATGCCAGGCCGCGTCTTTGCCGCCTTTCAAGTCAAAGCTGACCATGCCGCCGAAGCCACCGTGCATTTGTTTCGCGGCAAGCGCGTGCTGCGGGTGGCTTTCCAGGCCGGGGTAGTAGACGCGGGCGACGGCGGGGTGAGCTTCCAGCCAGCGGGCGACGTGCAGGGCGTTTGCGCTGTGCGCGCGCACGCGCAGGGCGAGGGTTTCCAGGCTTTTCAGGTAGAGCCAGGCTTCAAAGGCGCCGAGGCCGGTGCCGATGCCGCGCATCAGTTGGTAGAGTGCGGTACCGTCTTCTTCGGCTTTGCTGACGATGATGCCGCCGAGGGCGCGTCCCTGGCCGTCAATGTATTTGGTGGCGGAGTGGACGCTGTAGTCGGCGCCGAGGGCGAGCGGGCGTTGCAGCACCGGGGTGGCGAAACAGTTATCAACGGCGAGTTTGGCGCCGCCCGCGTGGGCGATTTCCGCGATGGCGGCGATGTCGCCGATGGCCAGCAGCGGGTTGGACGGGCTTTCGAGGAAGAGGAGGCGGGTGTTCTTCGGCCGCATGGCCGCGCGCCAGGCATCAAGGTCGGTGAGTTCGACCAGCGTGGTTTCGATGCGGTATTTGGCGAGCGTTTTGCTGAAAAGGTTCAGGATGGAGCCGAAGCAGTTGCGCGAGCAGACGACGTGGTCGCCCGCCTCCAGGGTAGCGAGGGCAAGTGTCAGGACGGCGCTCATGCCGGTGGAGGTGGCAGTGCCACGCGCGCCGCCTTCGAGGTCGGCCATGCGTTCTTCAAAGGCCTGTACGGTGGGGTTGCCGAAGCGGCTGTACTGGAAGGCCTGCTCGCGTTCGGCGAAGATGTCGGCGGCTTGCGCGGCGCTTTCAAAGGTGAAGGAGGAGGTGAGGTGCAGCGCCGGCGAGTGTTCGCGGTACTGGCTGCGGTAGTGGCTGCCGCGGATGGCGCGGGTGGTGAAGGCTTTGGGTTTGCTCATGGAGGCTCCGTGAAGGTTGGGGAATGGGGTTTTACATACACCTGAGCGCTCGATGTGTATGTAAATGGGATGGCTGTGGATTGGGTTAGCGCGGTACCCAACTATTTCTGCGTTGGGTTACGGCCTGCGGCCTAATCCAACTTACGTTCTCGCTTTACATACAAGGTGGCGACTAAGGGGTATGTAAATGCTTCAGGTAAATTCGGCGCTGACGTCTTGCCAGCCGCTGTAGTCAAAGGGGCGGTCGTGGTAGTAAGCCTCGAAGGCGGGCAGGACTTCGGTGGCGGTAGCGAAGAAGCTGCGGTAATGGGTGAAGTTCTCACCGTGATAGACACGTGCTTCGACGAGGTAGCGGCTGTTTTCGTCATCGTCCGGGTTTCGAGGGCGGTCTGCACGTAGTCACCGCTTGCATCACGGTAGAGAACAACGAAGTTTTCACCGTTATACGGCAGCTCGCTGATGTATTCGCGCAGGGTGTCGTAGTCTGCGGCGAGGGCTTCGTGGTTTCTGCTATTGAGGTATTTCATGGTTCTGGGATGATGGGATTTACATACACCTGAGCGCTCGATGTGTATGTAAATGGTTGCGGTATGCCGAAAACTTTAACGGGAGCTTGCGCTCCCGTCGTGTGTGCTTATTGGGTGGACTCGAGGCCATTCAGGCTGGGTTCTTCCACACCGGGGGTGGCATGCAGAACGCCACTATTGGCATCATGCGCGGTCGGACGCGCGGCTGTGTTGGTCGACTTTTTGTCGCCCTTCAGGTTTTGGTTAATCCATTCGCGCACTTTGGGCGAGAGTTGCTCGTAGCCCCAGGTTGCCATGCTTTCAAAGTACGGTGCCAGGGTGGAATCTCGCCACATCGGCAGCTGGTTCGGGGTGCCAACCATGAATTTAAGGCCGAAGATGATGAGCGCGCCAATCAGCACACCGCGCACGGTGCCGAGAATGAGGCCGAGCAGGCGGTCAAGGAAGCCGAGGCCAGTCGCTTTCAGCACTTGCGAGATGAGCAGGTTGACGACGCCGATGAGGAACAGCACGCCGATGAAGATGCCGCCAAAGGCCGCGATGTAGGCGATGTAGCTGTCTGACAGGAATTTGCTGACGTAGGTTTCGGCAACAGGCTGGGCGAACAGCCAAGCTGCGTAGAGGGCGGCACCCCAGGCAATGAGCGAGAGGACTTCTTTGAGGAAGCCGCGCATCAGGCCGACAAGCGCAGAGATGGCAAGCGCGCCGCCGAGGGCGACGTCTATCCAGTTGAGGTCGTTAAGATCCATGGTGAGTTTTCTCCGATATTTTGAGGGTTAGCGGGTGACCTGGCGGGCGCTGACGCCCTTTTTGCCGAGGATGTCGAGGTAGGTGTTTACGTCGTTGCTGGAGAGTGGGCCAACAAAGACGCGGTGCATGCTTTTGCCTTCCACGTCTGCCAGTTCGGTATCCACCGGCCAGCCGAGCTTTTTCAGCTGTGCCAGCAGGCGATCGGCATTTTCTTTGCTGCTAAACGCGCCCGCCTGAATCCAGGCGCCCCCTTTGCGCGGTTTGGCTTTTTCGGCCGGGGGTGCAGCTTCTGTGGTCTCGACAGGTTTTGCTGCCGCTTTGCCGGCATCGCGCGCTTTGTTTTTGTCGGAGCCGGGATTACTCAGCACAGGCTGCGGTTCGCTGCTATCTTCGCTCAGCGATTCGAGGGTGAAGGCCGGTTCGGCGGGCGGCGCAGTCTCACGCGACGGCGGGGATACTGGCGGCAGGGGCGCCGGGGTAATGGTCTGGCTTTCGCCGTTTACTTCGAGCGAGATCTCTTGTTGGAGCGCAGGCGGGATTTCCGGGGAGAACCAGCCGTCGAAGATGACGAGACCGAGGACGAGCAGAATGAGCAGACCGATCAGGCGGAGCGTCCATTTGTTCATGTGTGTTTCTCCAGTACGGCGGCGACGGTGACGAAGGAGCCGAAGACGACGACGGTGTCTTCGGGGCGCGCCAGGTCGCGGGCGCGATGGTACGCGGCGGGAATGTCATCGCATGATAGCAATTTTTCTGCGGCGATGCCCGCCTCGCGCGCGTGTGCGGCGAGTGTTTGTACGTCGGTGCCGCGCGGTCCGCCCAGCCCGGCGAGTATCCATTGGTCGATTTCCGGGGCGAGGTGGCGGTAGATGGCGTGGTGGTCTTTGTCGCGCAGCATGCCGCACAGGGCGATGAAGCGCCCGCCGTCGCGCGGCATGTCATGCAGCCAGGCGGCGAGCACTTCGGCGCTGTCGGCGTTGTGGGCGACGTCAAAGAGCCAGCGCGGGCGGCCGGGAATTTGCATCAGCCGCGCCGGGTTTTGCGTGTGCTGTACGGCGTGGCGGACGCGCGCGGCGTCGAGTTGCAGCCACGGCGCGAGCGCGGCGAGGGTGGCGGCGAGGTGGCCGTATTGGTGCGCGCCGGGCATCAGCGGCGGCTGCGGCAGGGTGGCGCTAAAGCCGGGGACGCTGACGGTGATGCCGTCCGCGTGTTCGGCGACGTGCAGTTCTGTGCCGTAGCGGTAAACGGTCGCGCCCAATGCGGCAGCGTGTTCGCCAAGGACGGTG
>CAURAS010000004.1:0-18518 GCA_963522865.1 uncultured Cardiobacterium sp. | reverse complement strand
TGGATGTAAACGAGGTCTTTAGGTTGTTTTGTAAAGGAGGTCTTTGGGTTGTACCAGAACCCCATCCCTACCCCACGGGGGAGGGGGCGTTTTTGTTGGGGTTGCGACAAAGGCTGTCTAAACGTTCTGTCTTTAATTTGTCTCCTGTGAGGCCGGAATTTACATACACCTGAGCGCCCGATGTGTATGTAAATAGATTGGTTTGGCGGCGCTGCGTGGCCCCCAACGCTCCCCCACGGGGAGGAAATATTAAGACCACGCCGGACCGGGGATGATGCCGAGGTGGACGAGGGCGTTATAGATGCCGTGTTGTTCGAGTGGAGTGGTCACGTATTTGGCGAGCGCTTTCAGTTCGTCGCGGCCGTCGCCCATCGCCACGCCAAAGCCGACGGTTTTGAACATTTCGAGGTCGTTCAGTTCGTCGCCGAACGCCATGGTGTCGGCGAGGTCAATGCCGAGCTTCTGGCAGACGGCGCGGATGCCGCGCGCCTTGCTGCCGTCGGCATGCAAGAGGTCGATGGCGAGCGGGTGCCAGCGGATCATCTGGTAGCCGCGTTGCAGGATGCCACTGGCGATAAATTCGGCTTCTTCTTCGGCGGTGATAAAGATGTTCATCTGGTACACCGGGTGACGTTGCCAGTAGTCGGGGTCGGTTTCGTAGGGGACGGTGCCGTAGAGTGAATCATGCACGCGCTGGCGGTCGGAGGAGAGCGCCATTTTTTCTTCGGAAATGCAGCCGCAATCCCAGTCGTGGGCGCGGCAGTAGCGGACGATGTCGGCGATGTCGGCGGGGTCGATGGGATGCGCGGCGATGGTTTCGCCACGGTAGCGGTTGTACTGGCCGTTGGTGGAGACGAGCACGTCCAGCCCGACCGCATCTATCAGCGCCTGGATTTTTGCGGGCAGGGCGCAGGGGCTGCGGCCAGTAGCAATCGCCGTCAGCACGCCCGCCGCATGCAGGGCGCGGAAGGCGGGCAGCACGGATTCGGGCATGAAATCCTGCCATTTGCGGAAAAGGGTGTCGTCGATGTCGAAGAAGATGATTTTGGGGGTCATGCTGGGTTCCTGTTTATCAGATATACATACACCTGAGCGCTCAAGGTGTATGTAAATGGTTCGGGGCGCTAAAAAACCGCGCCATGATACCGCATATGGATTTCCGCCGGCGCAGCCGCTAAGCTGACGAGCTTCATAACCAACCCGTCCGCCATGCTAACCCTGCTTATCCGCCGCGAACTGCGCGCCAGCCTGCGCAACCCGCAAATCCTGCTGCAACCCGTGCTGTTTTTCACCCTCACCATCTGCCTCTTTCCGCTCGCCAGCGGCGCGGACAACGACGCCCTTGCCCGCATCGCCCCGGCCGCGCTGTGGATAGCGCTCCTGCTCGCCGCGCTGCTCGCCAGCGAACAGCTTTTCGCCGAGGATTACGCCGACGGCACCCTGAGCCAGGACCGCATCCACCTGCCGGAACTGTGGCAACTGCTCGCCGCCAAACTCGCCGCCGCCTGGCTGCGTTTCACCCTGCCGCTGCTTGCGGTGCTGCCGCTGCTCGCGCTGATGCTGCACATTCCGGCGGGGAAATTGCCGGCGGTTGCGGCGCTGCTCGCACTCGGCAGTCTGCCGCTCCTGCTGGTCGGCACGCTCGGCGCGGTGCTGACGCTGGCGCAAAGCCACGGCACATTTTTGCGTTTTCTCATCGTCGTGCCGCTCTACATCCCGGTGCTGATTATTGGTGTAACCGCCAGCCACGACAGCCTGCTGGGCCTCGCGATTAACGGCCACTATGCCCTGCTCGGCGCCTTTAACCTCTTCGCGCTGATGACCATCATCCCCTTCGGCACGCTGGCGATTCGCGCGCAGGGGTTGCCGTAAGCCTTCAAGGAGAACTCCATGTCCGATCCCATCCTCGCATGGCTGCAAAGCCGTCTTTCTGCCACCACTCTCGCGCACGTGCGTGCCAGCGCGAAGCCCGCGCTGCCCTACCGTTTGCGCCTGGCGCAAGATTTACCCGCGCAAGCCTCGCGCGTCGGCGGCATCGGTTACTGGCCGCAAGACCGCGATTATCCGCGTAATGCGCAAGGCGCGCCGCTTGCCCTGCTGGCGCAGTTCAATCTCGGCGAATTGCCGCCCGGCGCGGCGCAGGCGCTGGATTTACCGGAAAGTGGCCTGCTTGCCTTTTACATTGACCCCAATAGCAACGGCGGACCCGGCATGAACGACCGCAACCTGCGCGACGCCGGCGGCTACCGCTGTGTGTACTTCGCCGACACCGCCGCGCCGTCGCTCACCCGCGACGCGCAACGCGCGCTGTTTAGCGCTGCTGCCTTCCCCTATCTTGATGCAGGCGGTGATGATGATGGTGATGATGACGATAACGGTGATGACGATGACGGCGCCGTATCGGCACTCTGGCAGTATGTGTATGACATTCTCGACAGCAAAGCCGCCGCACCTGAAGCAACACCGCCCGCCGCGGCGGAACAACAGGACGACCCGCTGCGCCCGCCCGCGTGGGAGGGCTTCCGTATGTGGTTGCAACAAGCCAACCTGTTCATTCACGCGCTGGATGATGTCGCCCTGAATCGCCGCTGGACGGCAGAACTCACCGCTTTTGCCGCCGGACTGCCCGCGCATCTGGCGCACCTCGCCCCCCTCAGTTTTAGCCACGCCCTCAAAACCCTGCACGCCGCTTTCCCGCAGACCGCCGCATACCTTGCCGCGAGTACCGACCCGCGTGCCGCACAATGGGCAGAAGGCATTTACGACGCCCAATCCCGCTTCTTCGCAACTTGCTGGGCGGCAGACCCGGCTGCGGAAATCCGTGCCTGGATGACGCGTCATGCCGCCGTGGCCGCGCATATCGGCGACGATACCCTTACCCGCCTGTGGACGGCGGCGGCAAACGCATGGCATGGCAAAGAAGCGGCACTTGCCCGCCAACTGCAAGCATTGCACATCGGCAGTATTGACACCCTGCACGAGGCGCTCACCGCAGAGGGCGCGCCCTTTGCCGCCTGCCAGCGCCGCATTGAGGCGTTAGCGCAAGAACTGCCCGGCGATGAATATTTATGGCAGCCGCAGATGGATGGCGTGCCGCCGTTATTTTGGCAGGACTTTGTTGCCGAAAACCGCCGCGCCACCGCGCGCAGCCGCGAGAAGCTGCGCCGCCTGAGAGAAACTATGGAAGCGTGCGAACAGCGCTGGCAGGCAGAAAAAGATGACGCGCCCGCGACAGCCGCCCGCGAAACTGGCGGGGAGGACGTGGGCGGGCAGCTTGCCGGCTGGTACGAAAATATGCGCGATCCCCTGATGAATACCATCGCTCGCGCCAATGCCGACAGCGACCCGGCGGAACAGGCAGCGATGCGGGCGGTTATCGGCCAGTTTCTTGCTGCTTTCGATGCTGACGTTGCCGCCGAAAACCACGGCGAGTTGACACAACAATGGCAGGCAGAACGCCCGCGCGTCGCCGCGTTGCAGGTCGCCAGCCCGTACCAGTTAAGCGTCGCCGTGCCGTTGCAAATGCCGCGCAGCCTCACGCTTTGGCAGCAGCGCCACCACGCGATGCCGCCCGCCTGGCAGGTGATTGACGCCGCCCTGCCGCGCGAAGAGGACTGGTTTCACCCGGTGGACGGCGAATACGCCGTTGCCTGGCAGCCGCTCACCACCCGCTACCTGTTGCGCGACAACGGCGAATTTACCCGCCACTACGGCTCGGAGCAGCCACAATGGCTGGGCGAAAACGGGCTGGATGCGTGGGAGCTGGAGCAGCTGCTTGACGAACACCAGTCAAACAACACCCTCGGCGGCGACCCGTACTTCACCCAATACGACCCGCGCGATGCGGGCGACGACGATGTGCTGCTGTTCCAGCTCGATAGCGCCGGACATGACAGCGGCGTGGAAGTCTTGTGGGGCGACAGCGGCATCGGTATGTTTTTCATCCGCCCCGCCGACCTGCGCGCCCGCCGCTTTGAACGCGCGTGGTTTTACTGGGATTGCTGCTAAAGCGCATGGATACCAAGAAACCCCGCGATGGCGGGGTTTCTCTTGCAGCATGATTGCTCTTTCTCTATTTACATACACCTGAGCGCTCGGTGTGTATGTAAATGGGCAAGGGCAGGGCGGTTACTGCCCCGCCATTTGCACCATCAGCAGTCGGCCGCCTTCGCCTTTTTGCAAGAGGATTTGTGCGCCTTCGGTCAGTTTGGCTTTGCCGCCGGGCGGGATGGCGGTTTTGCCAACGACGTCGTACATCTCCGGCAGGGCTTCATTGACCAGCCACCAGTCGCCGTTATGCAGGACGAAGTAGCCGACGCGTTTGGCGTCTTGCGCGCTGAGTTTTTCGTTGGGGAAGACGCGGTTGTCGGCGTGCCATTTGAAGAGCGACTGGCCGCTATAGACCATGATGCGATGGTTGTCCGGGCGGTAGCTGCCGCCGGGTGCTTGCGAGTAGAGATTGAGCACCGGCAGTTTGCCGTGGTGCGGCGTGCCGCAGAAGGGGCAGTGCGGGTTTTTCGTGTTGTCGAAGGCGTACCATTTTTGCTCGCACTGCGGGTTTTCGCAGGGCTGGAGAAGATCCACGGTTTTTACCAGCGCGTGTTCCCATTCGTCAGCGGTTGGGCGCGCCTGCGGGTTGTGCAGGCCGTCGATGAAGGCGCGTTCAAAGAGGCGGCTGATGTAGGGGCCGCAGAGGGTGTAAGGGGTTTTCGCGGTGTCTTTCCACGGCAGTTCGCTCGGTTTTAGTTGCGCGATTTTGATGCGGTTGCTTGCGTCTTTGGGATGCTCAACGAACAGCGCCTGGCTGCCCATGCTCAGTTCTTCGTCGCGCTGGCTGTCGTTCGGGTCGTGGATTTTGTCGCCTCTAAGCGGGTGGCGGTAGAGGAGGTACATGTAGATGAGGACGGCGAGTGCGTGCAGGTCGGTGCTGCGCGAGGGCAGTTTGCGTGCCGGGTCGTTGCGGTCAAGGTGCGCGGTGGCGACGACTTCCGGCGCAATGAAATCGGGCGTGCCGACGACGGTCGGCGGGTGTTTGCCGGGGACGACGAGGCCGTCAATGTCGATCAGGCAGGCCTGGCCGGTGGTGGGATCAATCAGGCAGTTTTTGTAACCGAGGTCGCTGTGCGAGAGGCCGGCCATGTGCATGCGGCGCACGGCGCGGGCGAGCATGATGCAGACTTTGAGGTGGTGCATCCAGTCGCCGAGCTCGCGCGGGTCGAGGAATTTGTTGCGGTTGTTGGCGCTCGCGAACCATTTGCCGTCTTTGTCTTTGCCTTTGATTTGCAGCATGTCGTTGTTGCGGCTGCCATGCTCGAAGAAGAAGCAGCTGCGGTAGAAGGGGACGACGACACCGAGCCGCCCTTCGTGCTCAACGACGGCGGTCGGCCAGCAGTAGAGGTTTTTCAGGTATTCGCCGCCTTCCTGGTTGAAGATGCGCTCGCGGTACTGTCCGGTAATCATTTCCAAGCGTTCGCGCGTGGCGATGTCCGCCGGCTCGCGGAAGAAGGCGACGACGTAGTCGCGGTTAGGCGAGAATTTGACGTCTTTCATGCCGCCTTGTGCTTTGACTTCATCGACGAAGCGGATGGTTTCGCCGTTGGTGGCGGTGAGGGTGATGATGTTTTGGCTCATGGCTTTTTGTTCAGGGGTTGGATGCGGTTAGGGTTTGTGGGCGGCTGATTTTAGCCAGCGGAAATAGTAGTGAACGGCAAAGGAAAGCGCCATGCCGCCGCCAAGCCAGCCGAAATGGTCGCGGTAAACCGCAAGCGTCAGACCGCCATAGACTAGAAGGGGCGAGACGAAGTAGTCGATACCGTCGAGGGTTGTGTGGCTGCGGCGGGCAAGCCAGCGGTGCAGCGGGTAGAGCGTGGCGCAGGCGACGATGGCGGCGAGAATCAGGATTGGTGTGTTCATGGCAATGGCTGGATGAATGCGTCCAATGGCGGTGATTTATAGCGGTACTCACAAAGTTCTGTACAAGGCGCGCTGCCGAAGGCAGTACGGCTTTTGTACGGCGAGGCGGCGCAACACCGTACAGGGCTTTGTGAGGATTGCTATACATACAGAGTAGCGGGGTTCGTGTATGTAAATGCCGACGCTTCGCAACGGATGCAGGCGGCTACTGGCAACAAGTCAGCAATCATGCGGTTCCCGCTAGACGGCAACGCCGTAGTGTTCGCACAGTTTCAGCAGGCCGTCGCGGTAACCCTGGCCGATGGCGCGAATTTTCCATTGGCCGTCGCGGCGGTAGATTTGCGCGAAAACCAGCGCGGTGTTTTCGCCGCCCACGCTGGCAGCGAGCGGGATGTGCAGCGGTGCGGTGTGGCTGTTTTCGTCTGCCACGCTGAGCAGGGCGTCGCCGAGGCTGCCGAAGTTGCGGTAGGGCGCGTTGTCGTCAATGCTGGCGGCGATGTGCAGCGCCTGTGTCGCGGCTGGCACGGCGGCGAGGTCGATGGTGATGTTGTCGTTGCCGAGGCGTACTGCGCCGTTTGGGGTTTGTGGCTGGTTATAGAAGACGATGTCAGCGTCGCTGCCCACTTTGCCATCAGCACCAACGAGGTAGATGCTGTAGTCGGGCTGGAATTGTGGGGCGTCCGGCCAGCGCAGTTGGAGGTTGAGGCGGGTGGTGGCCAGCGGGTGGTTTTGCCCGGGGATGAGGGTGAGAGGCGCGCTTTGCTCCAAGGTGGGCGTGGCGGCAACAGGTTCTGGCGCAGCAGGCATGGTGCTAGCGGCGGGCGGGTTATGCGCGTCCAGGATGATGACCGCGACGGTATTTTGTGCCGTGGCGGCTGCCGCTTTTTCTGCTTCTTTTTCGGCTGCAAGCGCTTGTAGGGCGGCGTAAGCGGTGGGACGTTCGATGGTGTCGCGGTAGGCGGGGTAAAGCGGGTCGGTGCGGAACTGTTTGTCGCGTTCTGCGGCAGTGAGCGGTGTGAGGCGTGATTGCGGCGGCATGATGAAGGCGCGCTGTACCGGGCGCGGGATGCCGTCATCATCCAGGCAGGAGACGAGCGCTTCGCCTTTGCCCATTTCGGTTAGCGCCTGCACGGTGTTGAGGGTCGGGTTGGGGCGGAAGGTGCGTGCTGCCGCTTCGACGTTTTTCAGGGCGTTGGCACTGAAAGCGCGCAGTGCGTGCTGAACGCGGTTGCCGAGCTGGTCCAGCACCGCTTCCGGCAGGTCGCGCGGGTTCTGGCTGACGAAGCAAACGCCGACGCCTTTGGAGCGGATGAGGCGCACGGTGCTTTCGATGCGCTCCGGCAGGGCAGGCGAGGGGTTTTTGAAGAGCAGGTGCGCTTCGTCGAAGAACAGCACCAGTTTCGGCAACGGCAGGTCGCCGCATTCGGGCAGGGTGGTAAAGAGACGGGTAAGGAACCAGATGAGGAAGGCGCCGTAGATGCGTGGCGCGCGCAGCAGCAGTTTTTCGGCGTTGAGAATGTTGATGGTGCCTTTGCCGTGGCGCACTTCCAGCCAGTGTTGTAGGTCGAGCGTGGGTTCGCCGAAGAAGCGGTCGGCGCCTTCGTTTTCCAGAAGCAGCAGCCGTCCTTGGATGGCGCCAATGGTGGCGGCGCTGACGTTGCCGTAGGTGCGCTGGTAGAGGGCGGCGTTGTCGGCGACGTAGGTAACCATGCTGCGCAGGTCGCGCAGGTCCACCAGTTCCCAGTCGTGGTCGCGAGCGACGCGCAGGACGACGGCAAGCGCGCGTTCTTGTGCTTCGGTGAGATCAAGGATGCGCGCGAGCAGCAGGGTAGAGCCACCGCTAATGGCGTCGATGGAGAGGCGGAGCGGGATGCCGGTCTCGCCGTAAACGTCCCAGAAACGCACTGGAAAACCTTGCAGGTAATCGTCGCCAAGGCCGAGCTGCGCCATGCGTTCGCCGACGATGCCATCCGCCGTGCCAGGATGGATGAGGCCGGAGAGGTCACCCTTGGCATCGGCAAGGAAGACGGGGACACCGGCGTTGCTGAAGCTTTCCGCCAGTTTGCGCAGGGTGACGGTCTTACCGGTGCCAGTCGCGCCGGCAATCAGCCCGTGACGGTTCGCCATGCGGCCAAGCAGGTGCAACGGATGCTGTTCGGCGCAGGTGTGGGCAATTGTGAACGCGCTCATGCGACCGCTCCTGCGGCGCGCAGTTCGGTGCGTACTTGCATCAGCGCGAAGCCGAGCAGGTTTTCGCCCTGCCATTGCCGCGGATCGGCGGCGCGTGGGTCACTGGCGGCAAGGCCGATGCCCCAGATGCGGTCTTGCGGGCTGGCTTCAACGAGGATTTTGTCGCCGCTGTTGAGGAGGAAAGTCTGCAGCGCCGGGTTTTGCCTGAATTTGCCGAGGTTGCCAGCGCAGACAATGGCAAAGCGTGCCGCCTGCCAGGTGGCGTCGTTGTAGTTCGCCACCTGCCGTCCCAGTGCTTTTGCCTTGCCGGGCGAGTCGCTGGCAATAATGGCATCGTGGGCGGTGCGGTCGGCAAAGAGTGCGGCTTTTTCCGCCATCATGTAATGTTCGGCAGTCGCGTAGCGCACGCCATCGAGAGTAAACGGCGCCGGATACCATTGGCTGAATACGGCTTTGTCGATTTCCCCCGCGCGCATCGGGGTGTGTCCCCAAAAGAACAGGTATTTAAGTTTTTGTTTGCGCTGGCAGGCGGTTTGCAGCTCGGTGAGATTGCGGTAGGGCATGGGTTCCTTTTTTGTTTCTAACAATATGATTCGTCGATTTTTATCGGATTATTCTTTCTTTACCAGGATTTACTTATAGGATGCGTAATTAGAAAAACGGTCATAACCGGGATAGTAACAACCACGTCTGCTGCCATGGCAAATGGCAATGCTACCGCTTTGATAGGTGTCATTTTTGGGTCTTCTGTGAGTTCAGCTATTATTTTTACGGGCAGCACTCTTCTTAATTGCTGCTGCGGTATATTTTCTTGCGGACTCTTATATAAATTGCCATCCATTTCAAAACAGCGATGCCATGCTTTGCTATCTGGCAGTACGGTAAATCCCATCTCTTTTAACCGTGTTTTTTCGTTGTCGCTAACGGCGTAATAGCGCAGGCAAAGTGAAATTTCAAAAGAACTATCACTACCAACTCGTGCAACATTGTAGGGCAATTGAAGTTCCAAATAATCTTTGGTTATTAAGCCGGATTCATCGGTAAATTGAAATTGTTCTTTCCAGGGTTCTGTTAGCACTCTGTGCAATATTTCTATATTTTCCTGGTTAGATTTTGGCACTGACCTAATGATGAACCAGTATTTTTTACCCTGCATAATCAGGCTGCCTTTTTGGACGGTCGGCAATTCTTTGGCAACTTCGGCAAAGGCAATGAGTTCATCATTTCCTATTTCTTCATGGTACTGCTTACCTTCGCCAATAAGCGCGGAAGTAATCATGCACCCCGTCAATAGCAGCGTTGCCATAACGGTAGCGGCGAGCATTAACAGTTTTTTGCGCATGGTGGTTGTCCTCTTTGGATGAATTTAAGGCAGGCGGCAAGCCGTTTTCAGCGCGTTATCCGGTAATAGTAGATGCGTTCGCCACGGTATTCGCCGATGCGTTCCAGCATGCCGCCGTCGCAGTGCGAGAAAGGGCTGGGTAGGGTGAAAAATTACGTAGCGCCGTATTTGCTACCCCCACCCAGCCTCCCCCACGGGGGAGGAGCCGTTTAGCGGGAAAGAGCGTAACTAGCGCCCAACCTACGGTTTTGTTCACGTGTTTGACGCGCTGGGCAGGAAGAAGGCGACGGTGCGGTCGTCGTGGTTGCCGCGCGACCAAAAGCCGAGCCATTCGTGCAACGCCGCTTTCGGGTCTTCCGCGGCAAGCGCCGCTTGCAGTTCGCTGTCTTGCCAAAAGGCGCGCCAGTGTTGTGCGTCGGCAAGCGCCGCGTCGGTTTCAAATTTGGCATCGGAGACGCCGTCGGTCATCAGGATAACGCTCGGTGCGCTCGCGGTTTCATTGATGCGGATGCGGCGGCGGTAGTCTTCTGGTTGTAGCTGGGCGGCGGTAAGGAATTGGGTTTCACCGGAGTATGCGCCACTGTCGGCGGTGCCGAGCAAGTGCAGTTTGCCAGTTTCAGGAAACCATAGCGCGGCGGCACCGTCGCCAACTTGGTAGCCAATGCTATACCAGCTGCCATCGGCGAGCGGCAGGGTGAGGGTAATAAGCAGGGTGCAGGAGAGGGATTTTTCGACGATGCCCGTTTCTTGTGCGGCGGTTTTGTGCGCGCTGTAGGCGGCGTGCAGGGCATTGGCGATGAGGTTGTCGGCGATTTGTTTGCGTTTGTCGGCATCCAGTTGTGCCAGTTTGTGATGCGGTTTGGCGGTATCGTCCAGCAGGGTGAGGATGGTGTCGGCGGCGGTGTTTACCGCCAGTTGTGAGCCGAGGCGCGCGTGGCTAGCGCTGCCGGCGCCGTCGGAGACGATGAGCAGTTGCACGCCGCTCGCTTCGTGACTGGCGATGCGGTAGTCGTCATCGCAGTAGCTGCCAACATGCGCGTGCGAACGACCGCGGACACGCGCGGCAAGCAGGCGGCCATGTGGGGTGTCTTGCAGGGTTTCGGCGCTGTCCGGCTTGGCGAAGGGGGCGCTTTGGTCGGAGGGATTGTCTTGCCACAGGCTTTTCGGGTCGGGGTTGATGTGCAGCGGTTGGATGATGTCGTGCTGTTTGCCGTCGTGGCTGATGGTGATAGTAAGTTGGACATCGCCGCTGATGGTCGGCGTGCCGTGGATGCGGCGCGCATCGCCGTCCCAGGCGAGGCCGCAGTCTTGCCCGAAGCCGATGTTAAGAACAGGCGAATCGGGCGGCAGTTTCCGCTCGTAGGGCTGACCTTCGTTGGCAGGCGGCAGCGGCGAGAGGGTGATGCGGGTTTCTACCGGTATTGGGGTGGGGGTGTGCGGCGGGATGGGCATGGCGGGTTCCGGTGTGGCGCTTTTGCTGAGGTCTATTTGCAATTCTGCGTCCAGCTTGTCTAGCGTAGTGGCGGGCGGAGTGTTTGCTCGGGTATGGTCGGCGCTGCTGATAGTGGCTGGGATTGCGTTATCCGTGGCATTTTGCGGTTGCGGGGGGGCATTGTGTGGCAAGTCGGCAGGTGCTTCGGGCAACCTGGTGGGTTCTTCTTCGGCAAAGAAGGCGATGTCTGTGTTTGGTGCTTCGTTAGTGGCGATGGATGCAGCAGCGGTAGTTTCGCTATGGTCGCTAGTAGTGGTTGCGGGTGATTCCTTGTCGCTATCTGCTAGGACCGATGATGGCGATGCGCTATTGATGGTAGTTTCTGGCGTTTCCGGGCTGACGCTTTCTGCTGCGGGAATGCGGGTTTCCATCTGATTTTCCGGGGATGAGGTTTCTGCTGGCGGCGCGTTTTCTTCTTTATTGAAGGAAGTCGCGCTGTCAGCAGGCGCGGTTGGCTGGGCCTCGTCTTGCAGGAAACGCTGCCAGTTGTCGCTGAGGTCGCGTAATTGCTGCTGATGGCGGGCGATGAATTGTTGCAGGCGCGCTTTGTCATGGAGCATGTCAAGCAAGGTTTGTTTGAGGGTCATGTCCTGCCAGATGGCTTTCATGTCGTACCACGTGGCGCCGCCGTGGCTGGAATCAGCAATGCCGTGGTTGGTAAAGCCGTGGCGTTCGTACCAGGTAGTGAGCTGTTCCTTGCAGGTGAGGATGACACCGCGTTTGCCGCGTGTCTGCATGGTGGCGAGGTAGTGTTGCAGCAGTTTGCTGGCGATGCCCTGGCCACGGTATTCGGGCAGGACGACGAGGCCGAAGACGGTAGCGTATGCGCCATCGGGTTGGTGCAGGGTAGCGTCGTGGTAGTAGGCGTCGGGCAGGTTGGGAACGTCGGAGACGCAGCCGTTAATAAAGCCGACCACTTTGCCGTCTGCTTCGGCGACGAAGAATTGTTCGGGAAAGACGCGCAGGCGAGTAGTGATGCTTTCGAGGCTTGCCGCTTCGGCAGGCGGGAAGCCGGCGGCTTCGATGGTGGCGAGTACGGGCGCTTCGTCGGCGTAAGCAGGGCGGATGGTGATGTTTGGCATGGATTTCTTGATGGTGTTTGTAATCGGGAGGCTGGTAGGGTGGGGCTTGCCCAACCGTTAAGGCAAGACGTTTCGTGATGGTGGGTCAAGATCCACCCTACGGATGACGAGGGGGATTATCCGCGCGAGCGGGCAATGTCAAAGTCGGCGTCGCCCGTAGTCATCTCGATGGTGCGGTTGCAGCCGGGGCAGGTGACCATGCCTTCGCCTTCCACGCAGAAAACTTGGCCGCAGGAGCAGGTGGCAAGGCCGTAAGCCGCGCCGCAATGCGGGCAACCGCCACCGCCTTCGAGCATGGACGCGGCGACGGTGTTGGCGTTGGCGCGGGTGTCTGACCAGTCGAAGTAGTCTTTTTCGACCGGATAGACGCCGCTGTAGCGGTACACCTGCGGCGTATTTTTGGTGAAGAAGGGGATGTCGCCGATGTCCGGCATGCGCTCGTATTTCATTAGGTAGGGCAGGCGGGTTTTCGCGCACAGGCCGGTGATGATGACGTAGTTTTCGTCCACCGCTGCCGCGTCCATCGCGTCTTTGACCAGCGACAGCGCCGGATTTTCGGCTTTGTCGAGGGTGAGCGGTACGTCCACGCCCAGGCTTTTGCTTTGCGCCGAGACGCTGTTGGTAATCCATTGGATGAAGGTCTTGAAGTCGCTGTCATCACATTTTTCCAGGCGCAGGGTTTGCGCGCTGATTTGGCTCAGAAGCGACAGGTCGGCGTAAGGACCAATGCCGATGGAAACCAGCGTCGCGCGCTTGGCAAATTCGCGCTGCCAGCGGGCGATGGCGGAAGCGGGGTTGTCGGTCGCTTTGCCGTCGGACATGAAGTAAACGACGGGCTTGTAGTCGCCTTTTTGCGTTGGGCTGTTGGCGACGACTTGCGTGCGGATTTCGTTCATCAGGTGCTCCAGTGCTGCGCCGATGGAGGTGCCGGAGCCGACGGGCAGGCGCGGCGGATAGAAAGCGAAGAGTTCTACCAACGGCGCGATGGTGCGGGCAACACCGGCGAAGGCGATGACGGAGAGATGCACGGTTTCCAGCGCGTGCGGGTCGGTGCGCAGCACGCTGACGAGGCGGTTGATGCCTTCTTGCATGTGGCGCAGGTTGTCACCTGCCATGCTTTCGGAGATGTCGATGACGAGGAAGACGGGAAGGCGGCGCATGGGAGTTCCTGATGGTGGGTTAATGAAGGTGTCATGATAGCAAAAATCCCTTGTCCCGTCGGGGGATTGGCAGGGCAGGGGAGTGTTATACATACAGCAGAGCGCTCGTGGTGTATGTAAACGGGGTCTGAAAGGACAGGAGACGCGGCAGTAGTTGCCCCCCGTTACGGGCAGCGGCAAAAGGGATACGGCATTCCGGCGGGGCCAATATACATACAGCTGAGCGCTCGATATGTATGTAAAGGAAGCAGGGGCAGGGCAGAACGACTCGCTTCAGCTTTTTGTTTTTGAATTGGCGTATCATCATGGGATTTATGGGTTGGGCAAGGCCGCCCAAACCAATTTATTCGTCAAGCCATCCGCCATGCGCGCGATAGCGTTTTCTTCAAGAGGCCCTATGTTCCATTCTGATGAGTTATTTGATTTTGAGCGTTGGCGGGCATATGCCGCGCAATATCCTCTTTTGGCGTTACTTGCGCTGATTTGGTTTTGTTTTTTTCTGGATTTGCTGTCATTTAGACATTTACGAGAATGTTTTGGCATTCGCCCACGCACGTTCTTGCGTTTACCAACGATTTTTACCGCGCCGTTTTTTCATATGGATTGGAAACATTTGTTATCTAACAGCGTTCCGTTGGCAATTATGGGTTTTTTATGCGCGAACTTGTTGCCGCTGCGATGGTATTTGTTATTGCTATTTATCGCAGCAGCGGGTAGCGGTATGGGCGTTTGGTTATTTGGACGAAATGGCATGGTGTTTGGTGCTTCGGGCGTGGTTTTTGCCTTATTCGGCTTTTTGCTCGCTAATGCAGTTTTTATTCATGATCAATGGACGCTGGTTTCTGCGGCTGCCGCGTTTTTGCTTTATGGCAGTTTGTTGTTGTCTTTATTTAGGCATCAGCCGCAAGTTTCCTGGGCAGCGCATGTTTGGGGTTTTGCCTCGGGGATTTTCGCCGCGTGGTGTTTTGCCGGTGCGCCGCTGCCATCTTAGCGGCGCCCTAACTTATACATACAGATGGAGCGCTCAGCTGTATGTAAATCGGGATATACATACACATCGAGCGCTCAGGTGTATGTATAAAGACCCTTCAAAGCAGCCGCTCCTCCTCGCCAAACCACAACACCGACTGCGCCAAATCCACAAACCTCACCTCATCGGCACGCAAGGCGGCAAGCGCAGCCTGCCCGGTGCTGCTTTGCCGCGCCGCGTCGAATGCCGCGCGGTTGTCGTACCACAGCTCACCCATTGCGTCATAAGCGAAGGGGAGGGTGTCGCGCTGCGTCGCCGGTGCATCGCCATGCAGCGGCAAAGTCTTCGTATAGCCACGAATACACAGCGCCTCCTGAAAACCCAGCACTTTTTCTGAATGCGCCTGCCAGCGCGCGCGAAATTCGGCATCGCTCAATCCGGCCTGCTTCTTGACCAGCATGATGACTTTGAACATCACACCCCTCCCGCCTGCATCGCCTGCCACAGCAGCGGCAGCGTGTGGAAGCCGTCAGAGGCGAGAAAATGCCCGCCGTTTGCCACGCGATGCACCGCGCCGCCGAGGCGTTCTGCCAGCTGCATGCTCGCGGCGGGGGCGACGACGCGGTCGTTGTCGCCGATAACGTGATGTATCTGTGGCGACATCGTGCGCAGCGCCGCATGGTCAATGCGGGCGCGGTCGGCGTAGGCGTCCACGTTGAAATCGCCGATGACGGGCAAGCCAGGCAGGCGGCCGTCAAACCCGGCGACAAGGTAAATCCCGCCGACTTGCGTCGGTCGCGCTGCACTCAAAAAATGCAGCAGCGAAATCGTGCCGAGGCTGTGCGCGACGAAAACCGTCTGCGCGTCCGGCCTGCCGATGTTTGCGGCGAGCGCCGCTTGCCAATAGTCAAAATCGGGCTGTTCCGGGGCGGGCAGGGCAGGGATGGCAGTCGCTACGCCCGCCGCCTGTAATTGCTGCCCCAGCCAGGAAAACCAGTGTTCTTCGGGGGCGGCGCCATAGCCGTGGATGATGAAAGCGCGTTTCATGAAATATCTCCGTGTGAATGAGGGCGCGGAGTGTAGGGGATGACACTGTGGCAGGGTCAAGTGAGGATTTACATACACCATGAGCGCTCAGGTGTATGTAAACCGGAGACAAGGCTTATTTATAGTGGAATCAAAAAGACAACCGGACGTTTGGCAACTTACCCAGCTTCAGTTCGCTATGCGAATACGCCAAACGGGTTTGTTGCAAATTTATTCCGTTATATAGCGATGCTGTATGAGACTTGAGGAGGCTTGCTATACATACAGCTGAGCGCTCAATGTGTATGTATAGCGGGCCCCATTGGTATTTCATACAACCACCCGCAGAAGAAAGCCCTTTCTTCTGTGGAAAAGCAGACGAGTCTGCATGGAATACAAATGGGATAGCGATAAATGGTTAAGGCAGCGACAGGCGTGCTTCAGCGCAAATGCTTTGCGCATTGTGCGGCGACGCGGGCGCTACGCGAGCCGTGCGCGAGGGCGTATTGCAGCGCTTTTTGTCGCGTTGCCGGGTCAAGCGGGCGGCCGAGCCAATGGGCGACGGTGGCGAGGTATTGTTCTTGGTCGAGCGGGTGGAAGGCGAGGCGCAGGCCGAAGCGTTCCGCCAAAGACACTTGTTCTTCTTCGTCTTCTTGCGGGTGCAGGGCGCGGTCGTCGCGGTGGTATTCGGCGAGCAGATGGCGGCGGTTTGAGGTGAGACAAAGCAGCAGGTTGGGCGCGATGCCGCCGAGTGCGCCGTCCAGCACCGCTTTCAGCGCGCGATAGCTGCCGTCGCCCGCGCTGAAGGAGAGGTCGTCGATGTAGATGAGGTACGGGCTCGCGCTGTGCGCCAGTGTCCAGAGGATGAAGGGCAGGTCGGCGAGGTCATCGCAGGCGATTTGCAGGCTTTTCAGGCCGCTGGCGCGGTAGTGCAGCAGCGCGGCGCGGATAAGCGAGGATTTGCCGGTGCCGCGCGCGCCCCACAGCAGCATGTGCTGGCAGGGTTTGCCGGCGAGGAAGTTGTCGAGGTTGGCGAGTAGCGCGTTTTTTTGCTGGTCGATGCCGAGCAGGTCATCGAGGCGGACGTCTTCGCGCAGCGCCACCGGCAGGATGTGCGCTTCGCCCTGGTAGGGCATGCGGATGAAGGCATCGCCCGCGCTTAGGCTTTCGAGCAGGCGGGCGGCAATGGGGTGGTTGGGCGTCACGTCAGTTGTTTAGTTTGAGGCGCAGCTCGCCGATGAGGAGGTCGTCGTAGCGTGGGCGTTCGTAACGGATGCCGTGTTGGCGCAGGGCGGCGGCGGGGTCGGTGCCGGTGCTGCAATTCTGTTCGGCGAAGTAGTTAAACGTTTGGCGCTTGTCGTCGTAGCGGTACAGGGTGCAACGCCCGCCCTCGATTGCCCTGTGTTCGAACAGCAAGATTTCGGCGATGCCGTCGTGGTCGGCATCGGTGCGCAGCAAGAGCGGCTGGTAATCGCCGTTGTAACTGATACTGGCGGCAGATACCACGGCGTCTTCGGGCTGGAAATCGGCAGGGAAGGTTTGCATGGCTGCCAGGAAGCGCTGTTTGGCATTGGCGCTGCGTTCGTCCCACGAAAGATTCGCCTCAACACGCGGAAAATAGACCGCGCCCAGCTTTGCTACCGCCTGGCTGCCGTTGTGGTAGTGGTAGATGTCCTGCAATGCCTGATCGCCCGCTTCGCCGTAAGAAGAGAAGGGCTGGCTGTATTCGTGCAGTTCGCTGGGGTCGGCGCCGCCCGTGGTGTAACGCGCGACCTGGCTTGCCAGCACCCAGTGCGGCAGCGGCAGCAGCGCGTTCACCACAGCCGCCGCCATGAGCAGGACGATGGTGGCGGCGAAGGTGCGCTGCGCGGTGGCCGCGTGCCGCCGCAGGAAGAGCATTTTCAGCAGTAAACCGCCATGGGCGACAAGCAGGACAACGGCGAGGAAGAGCGCATAGGCGCGGTCTTCGCTCAAGCCATAGGCGTCAATGCGGATGACAATGCCGCGCAGGCTGAGCAGGGCAAGGGCAATACCCGTGCCGGCGGTGAGCAGATTGGTCAAAACACGCGGCTGTTCGCGGTCATAGAGCCAAATGGCGAGCAACCACAGCACGGCAGCGATAGCGAGGCGCTGGCCGCTGTCGAACGTTGTACCGGCGAAGGGCAGGACGACGAGGTAAAACAGCGCGAAGACGAGGGCGATGTACTGGAAGATGTGCAGGTAGGGGAAGGGGCGTTCGCGTTCGGGTAGCGGTGCGAGGTTCAAGATGAGCAGATTCAGCCCGAGGCAGAGGCCGATGAGAATTTTCTGACCCGCCCCTTCCAGCATTTGCCAAAGGTCGAGATGAACCAGGCGCAGCAGGGCAAAGCCGAGGACGAATACCAGCAGTGTCAGCCCGATGAATAGCCCGTACAGCAGCGCGTTGAAAATGAAGCGGTTGGCGCAGACGGCAAGCGCGACGTCGGCAGGGCGGCGCGTGTTTTTCTCGCTAAAGGCAGCAATGAACAGCGCGCCGATTTGCGTCACGGTAGAGAGAAGAATACCCGCGCCGAAATCGTAGTCGTAATCGCCGCTAAAGGCGTGAAAACGGTGTTGCGTGTAAGCGTGGCACAGGGACGTAAACGCCAGCAGCAACAGCGTTGCCGTCCACACCCGGCGCCGCAGGCCGGGTTCTGAGAGTAAACGCCAGTTGAGCATGACCATCAACCCGCCATTGAGCAGGAAAAACTGCCAGTCGCGTCTAATAATTGTGGGCAATAAACGGTCGCTGTAATACAGCCCCAGTATGCAAAAAACGCCGAGCAGCGGCGCGGCGATAAGGGCGAAAGGGGGAAGTTTGCGCAGCATCAGGCATTCCTCGCTGCTTTTGCGCGCTCACAGACAACGCAGACGACAAGCAGGCCGACAAAAAGAATCATCGACCAGACGGGAATGCGCAGACCCAGGAATGTATCAGGAATGGCGCAGTCACCATCGCCACGCATCGCCTCGGCTAAACCGTGGAAGATACTGGGGGCTTTCTCCATCATCGTATAAAAATCAAAACCGCAGGACGTCGGCGCTTGATCCGGCGGCAAGCTCTGAATATAAAGGTGGCGCGCGGCAAGACTAATACCAAAGAAAACAGAAAGATATTTGAACAGGCGCATTAAAAAACGTGCTGCCGGGCGACTTGGCCAGCACACCGCGTCCAACAAGAAGAAAAAGCCAATGAGCGCGAACGCTAGCCGCTGCATCATGCAGAGGTTGCACGGCGTGAGATAGAGCGTTTTCTCCAGATAATAGTAAGCAAAGGCGATGGAAGCCCAAGACGCCAGCCCGCTAACGGCGAGCACGATGCGAC
>CAURAS010000003.1:0-19800 GCA_963522865.1 uncultured Cardiobacterium sp. | reverse complement strand
ACGGCGCTTCACCCAACAGCGGCAAGGCCTGGATGATGCCGCCGGCGGTTTCCAGCCCTTCTTCCGGTTCGCGCGAGTAGTGGATGCGCAGGCCGTAGGCGCTGCCGTCGCCGAGCGTGTCGGCAACCATCGCGCCGCGATAGCCGAGGTTGATGACCACTTCGCGGAATCCGGCATGCGCAAGGCGCCGCAACTGCCAGCCGATAAGACTGTCGCTGCCGACACGCAACAGCGGTTTGGGGCGGTCCGCGGTCAGCGCTCCCATGCGTTTGCCGCGTCCGGCGGCGAGGATCATGGCTTTCATAAAATCATCTCGTATATAAATGAGGTATCAGGGCAGCGGTACGAGGCGTTACGCTCCTGCCTTGCCAGCGGGCGATGCCATCACGTATTCCACCTCATGCGCTTCGTCATAGCCCGGCATGTCCAGTTTGCCAAGCAGGTGACGGATGACGTCTTCCGGCACGGCGCGTGTACGCTGTTTGTTTTGTTGCAGGAGCTGCGGCCACGGCACTTCGAGATAAATGATGTGGATGCGGGCGCGGTAGTCCGCAAAGAGCTGCGTCCATTTGCTGCGCAGGTCGCGCGTCAGGTTGGTGGCATTGAAGACGAAACTCTCACCAGCACGCAGGTAAACGCGCGCCTGTTCTTTGCCGAGCTGGATGACGCGACCGTTGCCTTTTTTGTCGGTCGGCTCGATGCGCTGCGCGCGGCGGATGTCGTCCAGCGACAACACCGGCAGGTCGGCGAGGTGGCGGGCGATGTAGGTGTCTTTGCCGCTACCAGGCAGGGCGCTCATCATGTAAACGTCGCAACTGAAATCGTCGTAGGGTTGGTAATCCGGCGTGCTTTCCGGGTGGTTGAGGTAGTGGTAACGCGCGTGCTTGCTGGCAAAGACGAAAGGCGTGCCCCAGCAGCGGTTTTCTTCGCACAGTGCCTGGAAGAGCGCGATTTTGTCGAGCAGGTCAGCGCTGTCGGGGCAGATGCGGCCGAGAACGTCCGCCTTGGCGAGCAGCGCCAGCCAGGCGGTGTTTACTTGCAGGCTGGTGGCGATGGCGGCGTGCGCTGGACAGTCTTTTTCCAGCACCCACAGCGGCAGGCCGTGCCAGCGCACCAGTTTGGCGACGGCTTCGCGCACGGCAAAGGGCGCGGCGAGGTCACGGTAGAGGATTTGCCGCGTCGTGTACTCGCCTTTTTTCGCATGGCGCGGCGAGACGATGCGCGTTTTGCCGTCGCGTTCTTCCGTGGTGGTCGTGCTGCGTTTTTCGACATCGTGCAAGAGGGCGGCGGCAAAGAGGATGTGCTGCGCCTGCACGTCCAGCGCCTGGTATTCGGGCAAGGCGGTGAGTGCTGCGGCAACCATTTGCGTGTGCGTCAGCACGTCGCCTTCGCCGTGCCATTCGGGGTCTTGCGGCACGCCCGCCATCGCGGCGAGCCAGTCAAAGCGGGCGGTGAGCGCCGCCCAGTCGGGGGCGGTGCCGGGGGTGTAATGGGGGAATGTCCACATGGTGGTCGTTCTATACGCTGAAATATTGAAACTCAAATTTTGGGTGGTAATGATTCAGATGGTAACGGGCAACAAGAATAATGTCGCCCGGTTTTCCCTGCCTCCATATATCGCATTCAACGATATAAAAAGTACCATCGTTGCCAATATCCACATCCAGATAGTATTTGCTGTTCCGCGCTTTTTCCAAACAGGCAGGTGGGAAAAGCTGTAATTCGCTTTTGTCCTCTATCCAGTCAATGCTTTCGTGTATTTCTTCCAGCATTTCATCCGAAATGTTATAGGTCTCACGCAATTCCGGCTGTCTTTCCGCAATAAAACAGTCGAGAAATTTGCCCACTTCCGCATAGATTTCTGCTTTTGGAAATTTACTCATTTTTTTCCTGCACTGTGCATAAATTGATAACCGTGCCAGCCGTATTTGTCGTAATCGATGAGCGTTGCCGGTTGCCAGGTTTTTGTCCAATGCACGTCGGTTTTGACGTGTTTGGCGCGTACCAGTTTGAACAGGTTGTCAAATTCGTTCGGCTGTACCGGCAGGTCGCCGTTGTTGGTGAGGAAACCGTCGCGGTTGCGAATGACCAGCCCTTCGCAGCAGGACGCGCCTGTTTTCGGGTCGTAGCCGCCCAGCGCGCCTGCGGTTTCCACATAATCCAGCCAGCTCATGCCGAGGTTGGCGGCAAGCCAGTCGGCGAGTTGGCGATTCTCATCAATACCAGCGCGGTACATCTCGCGCAGCGGCTGGCGAATCGGCAGTTCGGGGACGGTCGGGAAGTCAAAAAGGGCGGCGTAGAACTTCACTTCATCCCACGATAACCAGCGCACGCCCTGGCGCACGGCGAAGACGTAAAAGTAGGATTCGAGGCGGTGGTAGGCGATGGAGTGGATGCCGTAGAGGTTCTCGCCGAAGAGTTCCAGATCGTCGAGGTCGCCCTTAATGTGTTGCCAGCGTTCGATGAGCGGCTTGTCCCACGGGTGTTGCGTGGGGGCGGCATGCGAACGGGCGAAGACGCCGTGGCGGTTAAAGCAGTTGTTCTGCCCGTCGAGTTTTTCGGTGAGTACCAGCGCCTCTTTGGCGGCGAAGGCGGCAACGTAGCCTGCGGGCATAAAGCGGTCATCGGAGGTGGTGCCGAGGCTGATGTGGGCATGCAGGCTGCGGCTGTATTTTTGCGAGGGGTTCATGGTTGTAGTTTACGTCGGGGGTTATTGGCCGTCATTTACATACACGATGAGCGCTCAGGTGTATGTAAACCGCGTATTTTGTCATCCGCCTTCCTGCTAATCCATACTGATGCCGGCTTTACGACTTCAGCACGAGCAGTTTTTGTCTTGCACGGGGAAAGGCAGATTGAGGGTTCGCGGGCTTTGGTTGTCGCTATTTTAGTTTACATACACCTGAGCGCTCGTAGTGTATGTAAATGGATGACCATTCGCCGCTGTGCGGTGCTTGCCACCCCACTGCCAAATGCCGAAAAACCACTGCGCGCAGGGGGAACGGCTTTTTGCTTCATCAGGGTATCCTCTCACAGATTCTCTCGGGGCGGCTCATTCTATTTACATACACCTGAGCGCTCATAGTGTATGTATAACGCTTTGCCACTGTTTCCGCATCTCACGACGCGGCGGTAAAATCCGCGTTTTTCATGCAGGGAGAACCCGATGCGCAAAACCGGAAAACCGCCGTGGGCGCTGCTGCTCGCCGCCTACATTGTCGTGTGGCTGCTGGCGTCGTGGCTGCGTTCGCCCTCGCTCGACAGCTACGGCGACATGGTCGAGAACTACGCCTGGGGGCAGACCTGGGAATGGGGTTCTTTCAAGCACCCGCCGCTCTTTGCCTGGCTGGTGCGGCTGTGGTTCAGCGTGTTCCCGACGGCGGTCTGGGCGTATTTTCTCCTTTCTTATGTGAACGCCGCCATCGGCGCGCTCGGCATCGTCGCCCTTGCCGCGTTGTGGCTGCCGCCTTCTCATGATGTGCGCCGCGACAACGCCCGCCTGCTCGCGCTGTTTTTTGCCCTCGCGTCGCTGCCTTACGCCAATCTCGCCGCCAAGTTCAACGCTGATACGGTGCTGCTCTCGCTCTGGCCGTGGACGGCGTTTTGTTTTTTCCGCGCGGCACGGCCGGGCGCGGCGCTCGGCTGGAGCGTGGCACTCGGCGTGCTGGCGGCGGCGGCAATGCTCGGCAAGTATTTTTCCGGCGTGCTGCTCTTGAGTCTGTTCTTGATTTCTTGGCTGCGACCGTGGCGCGCCTGGTACGCCAGCCCGCGCCCGTATGTGGCGCTCGCCGTTTTCGCCGCGCTGCTCGCACCGCATCTTTATTGGGAATGGTCGCTGGATTTTCCTTTCCGCCAGTATCTTTCCGGCAAATTCGCCGGCGGCGACGGTGTGGCGCGCATGGCGACTTTCGCCCTTTCCGGTTTTTATTATTGGGCGCTGCCGTGGCTCGCTTTTGTCTGGCTGTGGCGACGCTGGCGCGCGCACGCGACCGCCCTCGTCTCCGTTTTTCCGCGCACGTCGCTGGTGGCGCTCACGCTTTTGCCTGCGGCGATTACGCTCGCACTGCATGTGCTGCTCGGTATTCATTTGACGACGCATTGGGCGATTCCGCTGTGGTTCGCCCTGCCCGCGCTGCTCGCGCTGTGGCTGCTGCCGAAGTTGCCGGAAGTGCCGCTGTGGCCGCGCGCGCGCCGCCTCGTGGGCGGGGTGGCGCTGCTGATTCTCGTCGGTAGCGCCGGGTACGTCGCCAGTACCGCATTGCGTGGCCAGTCCAGCTATTACTATTCGCGGCAGGCGCTGGTGGCGGCGGTAGAGGCGGCGTTTGCTGAACGTTATCCCGGCGCGACGCTGCGCTGGGTCGGCGGGACGTGGGCGGAAAGTGCGTCGTTCGCCTTCTTCGCGCCGACGCATCCGCGTGCCTTGCCCGGCCTGCCGGACGGCATGCCCGCGCTGGTCAATCCGCATCCGACGTGGGCGCATGAACACGGCGCGATTTTCTGCACCGGCACCTATGGCACGGGGCGTGATGCGGCTTGCGAAACGCAGGCGGAAGCGTGGCTGGCGGCGCGCGGAGTTGCCCCGCAACGCCAGGAAATTTCTTATCGCGCCGAGGGTTGGCGTTATCCGCGCCCGCAGGAGAAGGTGGCGGTGGTGTATTGGGTGGCGCCGCATTAAACCGTTATACATACACCATTACCTGGCTTGTCCATGCTGGTATAAGCCCGTCATTGCGACGGGAAAGCCTGTCAGAGAGGGATCTTGGAGAGAAATATGTACCGTTTGAACTGTTCACAAATGTACCGCTTTTGTTTGCCCTTTGCAACTCTTTATTGCACGCAACTCCTTGAACTGATTGAGACATGACCATCCACAGGCGCGACACGAATATATGTTTTGTCACTGACATCTCCTGTTTTAATCCCGCACACGCTTTTCTCATGTAATTCATTGATTTATCACAACTCTCTTGGTGGCGAAGGATGTCATGACACGAATATATGTTTTGCGCACACTCATGTTCCACCCCCCGCCTTATGGGCGGGTTTCTTTTTTCCCGCACCGTCTTTGTTTTTGGGCACCGCTGGAGCCAGATTGCCGTTGGTCGGCACGCTGTCGATGATCGCTTTTACCGCTGCGTCATCCCCCGCAAATTTTTCTGTCTCGAACAGGTAGAAGTTGAGGGTCTGGTGTCCGCCGAGCGGGTTGTTCTCGGATTTTTTGATTTGGTAGCGGTGTATTTGTCCGGCAGGCGCGGGGATGTTGCTTTTGCTTTTATGCAGCGCGTTCTGGATACGGGTCGCGGTACTCTTGTCCTGCACCAGGCCGAGGGTGTCGCCAAAGAGGAAGTAGATGCGCGGTGTGACGGCAGCGATGACGTCGCGTCCCTGGTAGTGCACTTTGTTGATGACGCTGTTGCTTTCGTTAATGACGATTTTCCGTTCGCGGATTTGTGCCCTGCACCAGGCGAGGAAGCGCTCGCCCAGGTCAGGGGGTTCGGTTTGTCCACCTGTCGCAGTTGCGGGAGGCGTTTGTTCTCCTGCGGCAGGTGGTGGGGTTTGGGTGGTTTCCTGCGGCAGGTTTTCGTCTTTGCCTGCGGCAGGTGCAAAAGGTTCTGCGGCGGTTGCAGGTACCGGTTGTGCCGTAGTGGCTGTTGCCGGCACGGAAAACGGGGCTTCGATACCGGTTGGGTCGGCAAAGGGGGCGTCGGCAGCCGCAGTTTGCTGCGCTGTTTCTTCTCCTGTCGCAGTTGCAGGACGGTTTTCATCAGTGGCTGCCGCATGTGGCGTAAATGTCCCGCCTGTTGCTGTGTCAGCGAATGGGTCATCTGCTGTTGCAGGTGTGGTGGTTTGTGGCGTGGCGGTTTCGTCCCACGGGAAGGTCTGGTCGCTGAAGGTGTCCGGGGCTTCAGGGACTGTTGCAGGCGGGGGCGATGATGCCGGGATTGGGGCAGGTTGGTGACTCGCTGGTACTGCGCTTTTGGCTACTGCTGCGTAGGACGGTGCGGCGGTTTCGCGGTTTGCCACTTCAACCAGGTCGCCGGGAAACGGCGGGGGTGTGGTAGTGAGCAGGCGCGCGGTGCGGAATTTGAGGACAGTGTAGGTGTCGCTTTTGCCTTGCAGGGTGCGTTTCAGGTAGTGCATCACTTTGCCGTCGGCGTTGCGCTCGGCAAAACCATGTTCGCCGAGGATGTCGAAGATGCGGTTGTTATCCGTCGGGATGTCGGTTTGTCCGTCTTCGTGCAGGCTGTTGCGCAGGGTATCAGCCAGCGTTTTGCTGAGGATGTAAGTGTAGCCCGCACGGAAGTCACCGGTGGTATAGACGTTACCGTTGCGGGTGTTGATGGCGAAGCGGTTGTCGGCAAGCAGGTGGCGCAGGCGGGTCATCAGGCGCTCGCCGATGTTTTCCAGGGTTGCGCCTTTGAATCTGCGCGTGGGAATGTGTTGCAGGCTTTCACCGGTGGATTGTTGGTCGGCTTGGCGCACGATTTTGCCGATGATTTCGGCGGCGTCATCGTCGCCATGGATGTAGCCCATCACCTGTTGCATCACGTGTAGGCGCGGCAGGATGAAATCTTGTGCCAACGGCGACAGCAAGTGTCCGATAAAGGCAAGGCCGATTTGTTCGTGCAGGACGTGGTATTTGGGGTCGTTGAAAACGATGCGGTAATGCCGCCCGGCGAGTTGTGCCGGATCGCTGGAGAAGGGTTCCAGCTCGCGGTTGTTATCGAGGATGAAGCGGCACAGGGTGAGGCGTTTGCCGACGTCGTGCAGCAGGGCGGCGAGGAAAACCGCGTAGGTCCAGAGGTGGCGTTCGTCTTCCTGCTGTTTCTCTGTCGCAAACATGGGCAGTTTGTGCTGGCGGCGTAGGGTCAGGGCATGTTCGAGAACTTCAAGCGTGTGCACAAATAATCCGCCCGATACGGCGTGGTGGTGTGCCTGCGAAGCCGGCATCAGCTGCACCAGTTCCGCGAAACGTTCGATCGTATCCTGGTACAGGGTCTGATAGGTCACGTCATCGATTTGCACGATGCGTCGGATGTGGGCGAGGCGGCTGTACTGCCCAGTGAGGTCGATCAGGGCGCGGGCGGGAAGTACCGGCAATTGGTCAAAATCGAGTTTGTCCGGCGCGCGGCTTTT
Source organism: uncultured Cardiobacterium sp. (assembly GCA_963522865.1). Lineage (GTDB taxonomy): Bacteria > Pseudomonadota > Gammaproteobacteria > Cardiobacteriales > Cardiobacteriaceae > Cardiobacterium. The sequence continues at coordinate 12,663 of CAURAS010000003.1, read as the reverse complement.
TGCCGTCTTGCTACCAAGCAGCCACTTCAGCATGTTTAACCGTCCTGGGCGAGTGGTTCATGCAGCTGGCGGGCAACCCAGTCGGCAATGAGGTCTGTTGCAGGATAGGGCTGGTCGGTGTCGCGGTAATGCAGTTCGCCGCCGGGGTGCTGTTGCCGCCATGTCTTGAGCGGAATTTCCAGTGGGTTCCAGACGCTGACACGACCGTCGGCGACGGTATGGATGACGCGGTACCTGAAGCAGGAAAGGCGCTGGATACATGCCCAGATGGCCAGCTTGATACGCATGTGCGACGCGTCGGGGTAGTTGATATCCAGCCGCTCCAGGAAAGCCTCCAACTCTGCCGCAGGCAGTTCTTCTTTCTCCACCCAGTGTGTCGAAAAGCCCTCATAGTGCCGGTAAAGCGCCTCTATTGCCGGGCGCATCGCCGTAATTGCCTTTTGGTAGCGCGGTGCCAGTGTGTCTGTCATCGTCTCTGTCCTTTAACCGTTAGGAACCGTTAAAAACCCGTTAAAACCCTTCGTGGTAACCGCGTAGCGGTTACCACCCCTTGCCTCCCTTCAGACCATTGAAGCCCCTTTCCCCTTGCCGTTAACAGCCGTCCCCCGATAGGGGACGGCTTCCTTTAGAGGCAGGCGCCCTTCAGCCCCTTCAATCATCCTGCAACACGGCAGCACACGCGCAGCGGGTGTTGCCGGGGTGACGGATACCCTTTAGTGCCTGGGAGGGCAGGTTGTCAGGTTTGTGCATTGTCAATGCTTTGCGTCGCCGCGTCAGCGGATATGGTGCAATTTAGCGCGCTAATTTGTGCCATATTTCCTGACGTCATGCTTGTCGCGCCGAATAATTCCGCCAGTTTTGGTATTCGGAGCACATCGCATGAAGCGACCGGTTCTACTTTTTTCTGCGCTGGCACTCGCCCTCGGCGCACAGGCACAGACCTACTACGGCAATGGCTATACCATCGTCGAGAGCGGGGAAGTGAATGACCGCCTTTCCGGCTTGGATGCCATGGTATTCAAGACGATTGACGCCTACAGCGTCCAGGAAGGACTGGAGCAGCTGTTGCAGGGCAGCGGTTGGGCACTCGCTGGCGCAGATAATGCCGACCCGCAAATCTGGCGTCTCTACCGTCAGCCGTGGCCCGACAACAAGCGCAGCATCAACCCGATGCCGCTGGCCCGCGCACTGTCCTGGGTCGCCGGTGACGGCTGGTCACTCGTTGTTGATCCAGTGAACCGCCTCGTTTCTTTCGAGGTCAATGTGCGCTATGCCGAGCGTCCTGCACCAGTAGCAGTTACTGTGGCCAATACGCCGGCGGATAACGCGCCGCTCACGGCAAGCGGCACGACCCGCGTCAGTCCTTCTCCCTATGACCCCTATGCCAGCTCGGTCTCCTATGCCGCCTCTCCCAGTTATACCGCCAGCCATACGGCAACGCCGGCGGCTTACGGGGGCAGCTTTCCTAACGACAGTTACGTCGCCTCACCCCAGGCGGTACTGCTTCCGCCACCTGCCGGGGATTATCACGACAGTACCTTCAATACCCCGCCGCCACGCAAATCCGTGCGTGAAGCCAGCGCACTACGCCCCGCCACTACCCGCCTTGCCGACCTGAAAACCGTCTCACCCGGGACAGATACGGAAAAATCCGGCAAAGCGACCGCAGGCAAGAAAGCGCGCAAGTCTGCTACAGGCACTACTCCGGCATTGCTCCCCGTCAGTACGGGCGAGAAAACCGCCAGCCGCAGTAAAACCGCCACGCCTGCGACTGCGACAGCCACAGCGCGTACTGCCGCATCTGCTTCCGGCACAAAAGCCACCGTGACGACTGCGACAGAGAACAAGACTGTCACCACCGCTGATGCCGGTAGGAAAACGGCGACGACACCCGCTACAGAGAAAGCGACAACGGCTACCCGCAAGACGGCTACTGCGCCTGCTGCGACAGAAAGCAAAGCAGCAGCCCCGGCTGCGGCGACCGATACCAAAGCTGCCGCGAAGCCTGCGACAGAAGCCAAAGCGGCGAACCCGGATAAACCACCATCCGCCACGCCGCCCCAGGCAACCACTTCATCAACACCGCCTGCACCAGCCGCCCATACACCCAATGCCACCAGCGGGGAGAACCACCCATGAAAACCTTCCTCCTCCCGCTCGTCTTCGCCTGCCTGCTTTCCGCCTGCACCAGTCTGTCCGGCAACCGTGCCGATGGCGGCTGTCAATACCGTGAGCGCGATCTCACCGTCAACTGGTATTCGCGCAGCTACTGGTGTGTGCCGGATGGCCGCGCGCCGCAATCTGCCCGGAAAACCGCCGAGTAAACGGGAGCCGCCATGGATTGCCGTAGCGTGATGTTGTTGACTGTTTTTGCCTTGGCGCTGGGGGCGTGCAAGCACAAAGCTGACAAAACGCAGCAAAGTACCGCCGACAGCGGCAACAGTCCGTACTCGTTCTATGGCGATGACCAGGCACCTTCTGCCGATGCGGTCACAATCGCTGATGCGGCAGACGCGAAGATGGAGATTACGGCGGCGCGCATCACCCCACCGGGTATGCAGCGCTGGGATCCGCCCCCCATCAAGGCAGCACCGTTGCGCGGTGAGTCACGCGCGCGCCAGTTGGAGCATATGCCGATGATCAATGAGCTGAGCAGGAAGCATGGTATTGACCCGGCCTTCATTCATGCCATCGTCACCATTGAGAGTGTCTATAACCCCTGTGTCCGTTCAAAAGCAGGCGCGGTCGGCCTGATGCAATTCATGCCGGGTACGGCAAACGGCATGAAAAAAATTGGTTTTTCAGCGGCGCTGCGCTGTGTCCCGCGCCTGAACGTCAATGCGGGCATTACCTACTTCAAGCAGATGGACGGCTGGGCCAAGGGCAATTTGCAGGCAATGGCCGCCGGTTACAACTCCGGGCCAGCGCGTGCCAAAGCCTTGTACCAGCGTAATACAAGTAGCCAATACTGGCGTCCGGCGCAGCCCAGCACCAGCAACGGTGTCCCAGGGCCGCATTACTGGGGCGGTGAGACCTACAACTACGCGCGCAAGATGGCGGGCTTCTATGAGCTGTACAAGGCCAATCCGCAGCTGATCGGTCTGGGCAGCGATGACAGCCCGACCGCAGGTTCCGGCTGCGATGCACGGGAGCAATGCTGATGCGCCGCCCCCTCCTCGCCTTCTGCGCGCTCTTTGCCCTGCGTGCCTTCGCCGCCCCGCAAATCCCCGATCTCTACCAGCAGATCGCCGCACGCCACGGTGTGCCGGTCACGCAACTCTACCAGCGCACGCTGGAGCGCAGCGGCTGGGTCAATGAGCACCGCCAGCTGGTGGCCTGGCCCTGGACAGTACAACTCAACAACTAGCGCTACCAGTTTCGCGACCGCCTGGAGATGTTCAACTGGCTGGTGGAACAGCGCAGCCGGGGTACGCGCGTGCTGTTTGGTCTGGACGCGCGACCGCTCGGCCTGCAAACGCGGGAACAGCTGTGGGCAGAGCTGGATGTGGTGGCAATGATTGACCGCAGTGCCCGTCTGCTCGGTGCCGAGTTGCATCCGCCGGTGCAGTCCCCGCTGCCCCGTTTGCCTGCGACAGCGGTTTCCCCGCATACACATTTGCAACCGCTGGTCCGTCAGGTTAGTCAAGAGACCGGCGTTGATGAGCTGCTCTTGCATGCGGTTATCCGGCAGGAGTCTTCCGGCAACCGCTGGGCGCGTTCGCCCAAGGGGGCGATGGGGCTGATGCAACTCATGCCCAGTACCGCGCGCGGCCTCGGTCTGACCCCGGCGCAGTTCTACGAGCCTTACCCGAATTTGCTTGGCGGGGCGACTTACCTGAAGCAGCAGCTGCGGGATTTCGGGTCGCTGGAGTTGACGCTTGCCGCCTATAACGCCGGACCAGAAGCGGTGCGCCGTCATGGCGGTATCCCGCCCTACCGCGAGACGCGCAACTACGTCAGCCGTATCACCAGCCGCTATCAGGCCCTGCAACAGGCTCAGGGACGTGTACTCGCACCTGCCACACGCCAACGGGTGAATGCCACCTTCCTGCCTCAGACACAGATGGGCACGACCACGCAAACGGTCAAAGCCCCGCAGCGGCAACGGGTCGCCGTCGCCGAGAAGCAGCACACCCCGAAAAAAACACGGAAGGTGCGGCGATGAGTGCACAACCCAAAGAAGTGCTGCTGCGCGATATTTTCGAGTACGTCCCGGCCACCGCTTACCTGTTCGCCGCACTCTTTTTGCTGCTCGCTTCGGAGTTGGCGTTTGTCATCCCCACCGTCGCATTCGCGCTCGCCGGCCTCTTTTTGTTGCGCGCTGCCGTGCTGTTTCGTCGCGGCTGGCGGGTGAGACGCTACCAGAAACGGCTGGTCAACCTGCCGATTTACCGCATGCGGGTGCGCGATCTTCCCGTCTCCAACAAGGTGCATTTTCTCGGTATGGGCTTCGCCTGGACGACGGTCCATACCCAGCGCGTCTATGACCTCATCCAGTCTGCAAACGCCAAATACATCCAGCCACCGCGCGGCTACAAGCGGGTGCGTGCATTGGAGGTAAAACTCGAACATTCACGCTACTGGCGCTGGATCCCCGCCTTCACCTCGGCAGCTCGCCACGATCGCCGTCCGCTGCGTATCGGCATCCTCTGGTTCAAGATTGCCTTGTGGCGTCTCAACCCTTGGGAGCCGCTGCCACCCTTGGAAGGGGACGCCTGGTTACATGCCGTCGGTCTCTATGAAGGTGAAAGCCCGCTCTATCAGGACCTCGGCAACCGTGTCGGTCATACCCTGGTACTCGGCACAACGCGCGTCGGCAAGACGCGCCTCGCCGAGGTCATCATCTGCCAGGACATCATGCGCGGCGATGTGGTGATCGTCATCGACCCCAAGGGCGATGCCGACCTGCTGCTCAATATGTATGCCGCCGCACTACGCGCCGGACGCGCGGACAAATTCTTTTTCTTCCACCTTGGCTATCCCAAGGTCTCTGCTCAATACAACCCCATCGGCAGTTATGGACGCATCACTGAGGTGGCGACGCGCATCGCCTCGCAAATGCCGGGTGAAGGGCAGTCGGCGGCTTTTCGGGAGTTCGTTTGGGGATATGTCAATCAGGTCGCCAAAGGCCTGGTCGATATCGGCGAAGTGCCGAGCTATCCGCTGATCAAGCAATACAGCCAGCACCTGGAACCCCTCTATATCCGTCTGATCGACAAGCTGCTCGGCGACAAGATGCCCAGCTATCAAACGGAGCTGAAACGCTATCAGGAAATCATGCGTCTGGAGAAGGCGGAACAGCGCCGTGCCGCCGGTCTCATGGACGACTATTCGCAAATCAAGCGTGACCGCGATGCCATCGTCCGTTACCTGCTGTTCAAGCACAACGCCGACAAACTGCCTCTCTCCGATATGGAGCGCGATACCGCGCAATCGCTGACCAAGGCGTTTATCACCGACCAGCAATACCTGAACAAGCTGATCGCCAGTCTTGACCCGTTCCTGGAAAAGATGACGACGGGTGCTGTCGCCGACCTGATTGCCCCAAATTTCCTCGACCCGCAAAAAGATGTTTTCGACTGGACGGGGGTGATGCTTTCCGGCGGCATCGTCTATCTCGGACTGGATGCGCTCTCCGATCAGGAAGTGGCACGCACAGTCGGTTCTTCCATGCTCGCCGACCTCACCTCCCAGTACGGCCGTATCTACAAGGAAGGGCGCAGCCAGGGCTTGCCGGATATCCCCGGCGCCCGCCGCGACCGTCCGATCCGGGTACACATTGACGAAGCCAACGAACCTGCGGACAAGAACCTCATCCCCTCGCTCAACAAGGCCGGTGGCGCCAACGTCTCCGTTACCGCCTATACCCAGACCTCATCCGACCTGGAGGCACGTCTCGGCAACAAGGCCTTTGCCGCGCAGATGCTCGGCAACTTCAACACCCTCATTTCTTTCCGCGTCCAGGACGAGGCGACGGCACGTATTTTCACCGAGAAACAGCGCAAGGTGAATGTCAGTCACATCCTCACCTATTCCGGCGCTACCGACAGCTCCGATGTGCATTCCAATGTGGATTTCGTGTCTTCAACCCAATCGCGCGAGCAACAGCAGCAGATAGAGATGATCAGTGCCACCGACCTGACCAAACTTCCCAAGGGGCAGTTCTTCGCCATTATGGATGGCAACAAGCTGTTCAAGGGGCGGGTGCCATGGCTGGTGCCGGAGCGTAACGAAAACATCCCGGGCGATATCCGGGAGGTGGCGGCGCGGATGCGAAACAGCTACAGCTCAAAACTCCCCGACTGGTACAGCTATCAGGATTATTTCAAGCCGGCAGAAGTGCTGCGCGACGAACAGGGCAACGAGCAATGGTCGGCCATGCGCGAACAGCTGCGCGCCTGGGGCGAGGACAGCGACGTGCAGTTTGGCTCCGGTCTGGGGCAAGACCAGATGGAAGCGGACGATACGGCGCTGGAGGACGGATTCGATGACTGAGGCAGCAATGCAACGGAGGGCGTATGGCACGCAAGCCTAAAAACAACACGCCGAACGCAAACGCGCAACAGCAGCCACGCAAACGCGGCCTGTTCGGCCTCATCTTCCTGCCCTTCACCATGGTGTTCGTCGTCGCCAACTACCTCGTGGGTTCGATCATCGTCAGCATCGCCCTCGAATGGGGCGGCATGCTCTTTGGTCTCTGCGACTACGACCATGCCGCGCATGTGCTGGAGCAGGAGTTTGCCTACCTCGGCGACAACTTCACCATGACCCTGCTCGGCATCTCTGCCGAAGACGCCGCCTTGCGCGTCATCCACTTCTTCCAGGACGGCCTTGTTGCCCGGCCACCGGCGCAAATGCACGTCTCGCCCAAAGAGCTGCTCTCGGTGCGCTTCTGGCAAAACCTCACCGCCAACTGGCCGTATTACAGGAATGCCGTCGTCTATGTGCTGATGGTGACCGGTATCCGCTGCGTCATCATCGTCCTCTCCTCGCTGCTCTTTGTCCTGGTCGGCCTTGTCGCCGCCATCGACGGCCTGCACCTGCGCGAGCTGCGCAAGGTCAGCGGCGGTATCGAGCACGCCTCGGTCTATCACCACGCCAAGGCGCTCATCCCCTACACCGTCGGCGTCTCGCCGGTGCTCTACCTCTCCTGGCCCAGTTCCATCAACCCGAATTTCGTCCTGCTGCCGGGGATGCTGCTCTTTTACCTCGCCGTGCTCGTCGGGTTTTCCACCTTCAAGAAGTTCATCTGAAAAGGAGTTGCCATGTCCAGAAAACACCTTCCCCGCCGTCGCGCCCTTGCCCTGCTGCCTGCCCTGTTGCTGGCGGCACAGGCTACTGCCAAAGGCGTGAAAAAGCCTGCCGCCGTGCCGCTGCGCGGCGAGCAGGCGGAAATCGAATCCGTGCTGCGCGAAGTGGAATACCTGCGCGAGCGGGTACAGGCGCTGCAGGGCAAATACGGGCGTGCCACCGGCAACGCCAAAATCCGCTTCAACTACGCCGCCTGCATTGCCCAGCTACGCGCGACTGAAAACAACATCCGCGAATTTTTGAACGCGCGCATTGACGTCATCAGCACCACCCCGCCGCAGCCGGTGAGCGGCAGCGTCTATTCCGTGAGGCCGAACTGATGGCGGATGACAACAACGGCAAGATTTCCAGCGGTGATACCGCGCGCGACATCGCCAAGGTGAAGGAAGCCTTCAACAGTACTGCCAGCATTGACAAGTATCCAAACGTCAAACTCGATTTTGCCCTCGGCAAGGTCATGGTCGCGCTGCCAATCGCCCTGCTGTTGCTGATGGGCATCCACGTACTGATGACCAAAGTCAAAACAGCGGACAACGAACAGGGCGAGCTCGGCGTCGTCCGCGTGGTCGGCATGATTGTCGTCGGCCTAGTAATGCTGCTGGCGTTTATCTACATGACTACTACCGAATAACCCGACCACCACGGAGGCTTTATGCATGTGATGACCCCTGGCTGACATTTTTGCCACCTATTTCTCTTATTTCTTCATCCACAAACACGGAGTTTTTATGCAAAACCTGACCCTCACCCCGCGCTACCGTCTGCCCGGTGGCTTCATGATAGATGGCGCTACCCTGCTGCGCGTCCTGCTGTTATTGGCATTGTTTGCCATGTTGCTCTGGGGCAATGATGCCTTTGCCCAGGCCAAGCTGCCTACTGGCGACAAGCTGTCCATTCCCGGTACGGCGGAAGGTGATTCCTGGGCGAAAAAGATCGTTTATGCCATCGTTTTTATCATTGTACTGATGGCTCTGGCCGGCCTCGGCAAAGGACTCGTCGATTTTATTTTCAACATGTTCAACGACGCCAACGATGCCCGCCAGACCGATGGTGGTTGGGGAGCAACCCTGAAAAAGGTCGGCATTGGCCTTGTCCTCATCATCGTTGGTGTTGTGGTGTTCATGGTGCTGAACGAATACGTCATTGACCCGCTCCTGAAGATGTTTGGGTGAGGTGAGAACGATGGCACAGCACGAAGAACGGCGTGGCAAGCCGCGCAAGACCCTGAGCCAGCTGGAAGAAGAACCAGAAACCGCTTTCTATGGTCTTACTTTTAACGAGGTCAAAGGTGTCCTGAAAAAGGTCATCCTGGTCGCCATTGTCGCTGCCGTCGCGCTGTCCATGCTCATCCGTTGGGAGATCGCCACCATCCTCGGCATCCTCATCGCAATCGGCATCGGTTGGCTGATCGTCCGCAAGACCTCCTCCAACCGGGCGGGCAAGCCGCTCTATTACCACCTGCATGTCCGTATCTGGCGCAGCGGGCGTTTCATCCAGCCTGCGCGCCGCTATCAACGGGAGAGAAACCATGGCTGCCCCTGAAAAGTTCAACGAATACCTGCGAGAGATTCGTTTTCTGCACCGTGCCCTGTTCGGGATGATTGTCGCCGTTCTGGTGCTGGGAGTGGCATTCCTGCGTTTTCCGCGCACGATTGAAATTCAGACCGCTCCGGATATCAGCAAGAGCTTCGTGCAGAAAATCGGCGAAGTGCCACCGGCGACGGTGTACGGCTTTGCTCGCACCCTGTGGGAGACCCTCAACTACTGCGCCGAGGACTGCGGCGAGGAGTACCCGCAACGGCTGAAAGATTACAGCCCCTACCTGACGCGCAACTGCTACCGCGACCTCAGTGACCACTTTGAGCGCAACCGCAGCCTGTTCAATTTCCGGAGCCGCCTGTTGCTGCCGACCGAGAACGCGATGTATTCGAGCGACAAGATTCGCCAGATTTCATCCGATGCCTGGTATGTCAAAGTTGAGTACGAACTACGCGACTTGGTGAACGGCACCGAGACGCGCAAGAGCCTGATGCTCTACCCTCTGCGCATTGTCCGCTCCGACAAGCCGCGCGATGTCAACCCGTTCGGTCTCGATGTCGATTGCTACTTTGATGACGGTCCGGTGGTGTTGTCACGGCCGGATGAAAAGGGCGCGGATGCCGACAACACCGCAGGCAGTGGCGACAGCGATACCACGACCGGAGAATCCTCATGAAAACCCCGTCATTTTACAACCACATCATCCGTCCCTGTCTGTTGACTGTCGCCCTGCTCACCGCAGGGCTGCCTGTCGCCGTCTTTGCCCGTGACGCGGTCTTGTCAAAAAATCCGATTCCGCTGCGTGTCGGCGTCGGCAAGGAAGCGATTATCTCCTTCCCGATGCCCGCCACGCATACCCGCATCACCAACGAAACCGCCGCCAACGCGGTGAGCAATATGCTGACACCGCAGGGGGTGATGTACCTCACTGCGACCCAACCCTTTGAGCGCTCGCGGATGATTGCCGAACTGGTTGATGGCCAAATGGTGATGATTGACATCGAAGCCTCGGAAAATGGCCCGTTTGATACCGAACTCAATATCACCGATCGCGGCGCGGGCAATCCCGCCGCAGCCGCGCCCCCGGCGACGGTCGATCCGGCACTGCTGCCGGCAGGCAGTACGCCGCGCGGTGCTGCCGCCGTACCGCCTGTAACGCAGGCTGCCACCCCGCCCGGCATGAGCGGTGATGACAATCCCTACAAGCCGGATTTTCTTAAGGACGGTGCGGCAAAGACGCTCAACATGGCGGAAGGCGATCTGGGCGGCGCCCAGATGGTTGATGCCGGTAGCGATTACCACCAGATGGTGCGTTATGGATTCCGCCATTTTGTCGGTCCGGCGCGCCTCATCGGCGATGATCTCGGCAAGCCGGTCAAGGTCGGCAAAAGCGATGTCGCCGCGAGTCTTTTGCGCATGAATGACGGGCGGCTTTCCGTCAAACCGCTCAAACAATGGGCCATCGGTGAGCGCTATCTCACCGTGATGCTGGTCAATAACCGTTCGGCTGCAGCAGTGGAATTTGACCCGCGTGCCATGCGCGGCAGATGGATGTTTGCCGCCGCCCTCTATCCGGTTCTCGAACCGCGCGGCGGCCGTTTTGACCAAACGCTGTGGGCGTTAATTAGCGCCGAACCGTTCGACCAGGCACGGCGTTAAGGAGGATGAGGCATGAACATGGGCAAATTTTTGCTACTGGTCGTCGCGCTGATGCTCGGCGGGGCGGTGTATTTCACGATGGGACGCAAGGACGTATCAACCACGGCACAACAGGAACAGGACAGTTTCTTTAATGACACCCGCCAGCAGGGACGGCGCGGCGATGACCCGACCTATGCCGAGGAGGTCAAACAAAACGCGGCGATCACTCTCGCCACCCAGCGCAAGCAGAAGGATCTGGAAGAGCAGCTGGCGCGTGAACGGGAACAGGCGGCGCGCAAGCAGGATGATTTGAGCAGCAAGCTGACGGATGTCACCAAGGAGCTGGTCAAACTGCGCGAGGCGCAGGGCAAGGCGGGTGAGGAACACAGCGCGGCGGTGCAGAAGGAAGTCGATGCCCGCATGGAGAAAATCAACGAGACCCTTGTCACCCTGCAACAGCAGCAATCGGAAAACCAGGCGGCAAGCCAGGCACGCATCAGCGAACTGGAACAGCAACTGGCGTCCGCGCAGGCCGCCAATGCGGCAGCCGCCTCACCCGATGCGATTGATGCCCTGAAACAGCCCGGACAAACGACCACCCCACCGCTGCCGGATGTTTATGGCAGCGGCTCCATCACCTTGCCCTATCAGGGTATGGGCGACGGTCACAGCCTCAGCAGCTTGTCGCGTATTCCGCGCGCCCCCGTCAGCGCTGCTGCCGATAGCGGTTCCGGCGACATTCTCGACAGCCTGCAAAACGGTATCCGCTCGCTCACCGGCAGCGTTCCCGGACGCGACCCCAATATCCCGCGCAATTACCTGCCGCAGCCCGGTGCGCAACGCCGTCAGGAACAGTGGGAGACCGTCTTCCCGGTGTACACACTCCCCCCAAATTCCATCCTGTCCAATGCCATGCTGGTGACGCCGATTATCGGCCGCGTGCCGCTGCCCAACCGGGGCGGCAAGGTCGAAGACCCCTTCTTTTTCAAAGTGGAAACCGGCGGTGCCAACCTCGCCGCCAACGGCCACCAGATTCCCGGTGTCGCCAAGATGATTGCCAGCGGCTATGCCACCGGCATCCGCGACCAGCAATGCGTGCGCGGCTACATCGACTCGCTCACCTTCATCTTCATCGACGGCCGCATCGTCACCCAGGGCAAAGCCTCCGGCGAAGGCTCAAGCAGCGGCGACGTTCTCGGCTATCTCAGTGATCCTTGGGGCAAACCCTGCATCCATGGGCGTTACATCAACAACGCCGACAGCTACCTGCGCTCGCACGGTACCGCCGCCTTTATCGAAGCTGCTGCCGAAGCGCTCTCGCAGGGGCAGGTCAACTACAAACAGAACAGCGACGGCAACTACAGCGCCGCCTTGAGCGGTGATGTGTGGAAATTCGTTTTTGGCCGTGGCGTCTCTGGCTCGGCTGCCGAGTTTGCCCAGTACGTGCGCGAGCGCACCGCCGACACCTTTGACGTGGTCTATGTGAACCAGGGCCAGCCGGTGCAAATCATGCTCGACAAGATGATTCCGATTGATTACGACGCCAAGGCGCGCAAGGTCAATTACTACCGCGACCCAAAAGTGAAGCGGCGCTACGACTAAGGAGGAACCCTCATGACCCTATTTTCCCGCATGTCCCTGCTGGCACTCTTTGCCGCGAGCCTTGCCGCCTGCTCGGTGACCCAGCCGTCTTCCGACAAACTGTTGCCCGATGCCGGGCCAACCACCGCCGAGCTGATCAGCGGTCAGAAAAGCCGGGTCAGCGCCTATTTTGGCAACGGCGTGCAAGCGGATTATCTCGGTATGCCGCTAACGGAGGGCTACGCGCCGAACAGCGCCTACTCGCTCGCCCACGTCAACGAGCTCCGGCGCGATTTCCGCAAGGTGCCCAACCCGGAAATTGTCGCCTACGTCTTCCCGCACATTTCCGACGGCGAGTTGCCGGTGCCGGGGTATTTCACGATGTTCCATCTCTACGAGCGCGACCACTACGCGCTGGAGCAGGAGGGGTACCATGCGGCTGATTGATTACCTCTGGAACCGGGGCAAGCGCGGGACGGGACAGGAAGGCACACCCGCTGGCACCGAGTCGGCGGAACCAGGGTCGGTACAACCGCGCTTCAGGGTCAACCCTTTCGTCAACTTCCTCATGCGTGCCAGCGGTGAATGGCC
>CAURAS010000002.1:0-20222 GCA_963522865.1 uncultured Cardiobacterium sp. | reverse complement strand
TTGCAGGTGGTAGTCGCTTGCTTGCTGGAACTGGTGCGCGAGGTTGAGCAGGCGCGGTTCGCTGAAGTGTGGGCCGATGAGCTGGCAGCCGACGGGCAGGCCGTCAATGAAGCCCGCCGGATGGCTGAGGCCGGGGAGTCCGGCGAGGTTGACCGAAACGGTGTAGAGGTCGCCAAGGAACATCGCCACCGGGTCGTCGATTTTGCTGCCGATTTTGAAGGCGGGCGTCGGTGTGGTCGGGCAGAGGATGACGTCCACTTCGTTAAATGCGGCTTTGTAGCCGTTCAGGATGGCGTGCCGCGCGCGGCGGGCTTGTTCGTAGTAGGCGTCGTAGTAGCCGGCGGAGAGGGCGTAGGTGCCGATGAGGATGCGCCGTTTGACTTCGTCGCCGAAGGCTTCGCTGCGGCTTTTGCGGTACATGTCTTGCAGGGTTTTCGCCTGTGCGCTGCGGTGGCCGTAGCGCGCGCCGTCGTAGCGCGAGAGGTTGGAGGAGGCTTCGGCCGAGGCGATGATGTAGTAGGTGGCAATCGCCGCGTCGCTGTAGGCGAGGTCAATGTCCACCAGTGTCGCGCCGAGTTTTTCGTATTGAGCGGCAGCGGCGTGGATGGTGTCGGCCATCGCCGGGTTGAGGTCGCGGAAGTAGTTGCGCGGCAGGCCGATGCGGATGCCGGCGAGCGGCTGGTTCAGTTCGTCATCAAAGCGGGTACGGGTTTGCGCGCTGCTGGTGGAGTCGCGCGGGTCGTGGCCGGCCATGCCGTTGAGGATGAGCGCGAGGTCTTCGGCGCTGACGGCAAAGGCACCTGCCTGGTCGAGACTGGAGGCGTAGGCAATCATGCCCCAGCGCGAGAGGGTGCCGTAGGTCGGCTTGATGCCGGTGATGCCGCACCAGGCGGCGGGTTGGCGGATGGAGCCGCCAGTGTCGGAGCCGGTGGCGTAGGGTACGAGGCGGGCGGCAACGACGGCGGCGGAGGCGCCGGAGGAACCGCCGGGGACGTGTTCGTGTTGCCACGGGTTTTGCACTGCACCGAAGGCGCTGCGTTCGTTGGAGGAGCCCATGGCAAATTCGTCCATTGAGACTTTGCCGGTCATGACGGCACCCGCGGCGGCGAGGTTTTCAACGATGCCCGCGTCGTAGGACGGGATGAAGTTTTCCAGCATTTTCGAGCCGGCGGTGGTGCGCACGCCCTGGGTGCAGAAGATGTCTTTGTGCGCCATCGGGATGCCGTCCAGCGGCGAGCGCGCTTCGCCTTTGCTGCGGCGGGCATCGCTGGCGTCGGCGGCGGCGCGGGCATGGTCGAAGGTTTCGGTGATGTAGGCATTGAGCGCCGGGTTGTGTTTTTCGATGCGGGCGAGGGTGTGCTCGCAGAGTTCGCGCGCCGAGATTTCGCGCGCGGCAAGGCGGGCGGCGAGGGTTTTGAGGCTGTCGTGGTGCATGGTCATTCGATGACTTTGGGGACGGTGATGAAGCGGTCTTCGGCGCGCGGCGCGTTTTTTTCGATGCTCGGCATCATGTCGCGCGCGATGGCGATGTCCGGGCGCAGGCGCTGTGTGTCGCCCAAGGGGTGCGACAGCGGCGTGGTGGCGCTGATTTCCGCGGTGTTGATAGCGCTGAAGAGCGCGAAGATTTGTTCGAGTTCGGATGCGAGGCGCGCGAGTTCCGCGCCTTCGATTTCGAGCTGGGCGAGGTGCGCGGTTTTGGCGACGGTGGCGGGGTCCAGTTGGCTCATGGCGGTTAAAAAATCCTTCAAAAAAACGCGTAGGAAGGTATCATATCGCGCTTTGGATTGCACCGTTTCCGGTGGAAATGTATTTGCAAGCAGAGGCTTTTTATATGGGTTTTAATGTGTTTCGCGGGATGTTTTCCAGCGATTTGTCGATTGACTTGGGCACTGCCAACACGCTGATTTATGTGCGTGGCGAGGGGCTGGTTTTGGATGAGCCTTCGGTGGTGGCTATCGCGGAAGATCCGCAGGACGGGCGGAAGAAGATTGTCGCTTACGGCTCGCAGGCGAAACAGATGCTTGGCCGCACGCCAGGCAATTTGACGACGGTTCGGCCGATGCAGGATGGCGTCATCGCCGATTTCAAGATTACATCCATGATGCTCAAGCATTTTATTCACCGGGCGCACCGCCGCAAGGGCGCTTTCCGCCCGGCGCCGCGTATTTTGGTATGTGTGCCGTCCGGCGCGACCCAGGTGGAAAAACGCGCCATCCGTGATGCCGCCGAGGGTGCTGGCGGGCGCGAGGTCTTTTTGATTCAGGAACCGATGGCGGCGGCGATTGGCGCGGGTATTCCGGTCGATGAGGCTTACGGCTCCATGGTGGTGGATATTGGCGGCGGCACCTCCGAAGTGGCGGTGATTTCGCTGAACGGCATTGTCTATTCCACCTCCGTCCGCATCGGTGGCGACCGCTTCGACAGCGCCATTATTGATTATGTGCGCCGCAATTTCGGCATCGTCATCGGCGTGCCGACCGCAGAACGTATCAAGAAGGAAATTGGCTGCGCCTATCCGTCTTCGGAAATCCGCGAGCTGGAAGTGCGCGGCACCAACCAGCAGGAAGGCGCGCCGCGCAGTTTCAGCATCAACTCGAACGAGGTGCTGGAGGCGTTGCAGGAACCGCTGGGCGGTATTGTCCGCGCCATCAAGCAGGCGCTGGAGCTAACACCGCCAGAACTGGCAGCGGATGTTGCCGACCGCGGTATTGTTTTGACTGGTGGCGGCGCGCTGTTGCGCGATCTCGACCGCCTCCTCATGGAAGAAACGCGGCTCAAGGTGATTATTGCCGAAGACCCGCTGACCTGTGTCGCCCGTGGTGGCGGCAAGGTGCTGGAATTGCTCGATCAACGGGGTGTGGCATCGTTCCTGATGTCCTGACTGCGCCCGCATGAGTTTTTATTCCATGCCGGAATCGCAGACGCCGCCGCAGTTGCGTCTGCGGCCCGTGCTGCTGGTGCTGGTCTGTGCCGTGGTGTTGTTGACGCTGACGCAGCGTACCGGCTGGCTTTCCCGTCCTTATGCCTGGGTACACGACGGCGTGTACGCGCCGGTGCGCACCGCGTTGCATGCGCCGCTGCAATGGACGCAGCACGGCTGGCAGGTGTTTGCAGAGAAGCAGGATGAACATGCGCTGCTTTTGCAGCAGCAGCAGGAGAATCAGGAGCTGCGCGCGCAGGTGCAGTTGCTCGGGCATTTTCAGGCGGAGAACCGCCGCCTGCGCATGTTGATGGATTCTTTGCTCAACGTGACTGACCCCGTGCTGATTGCGGAGTTGAGCGATACTTCGATTGACGGCTATCGTGAGTCGGTAACGATTAATAAGGGCGAGCGCGACGGGGTGTACGTCAATCAGGCGGTCATTGATCCTTATGGTCTGGTCGGGCAGGTGGTGGAGGTTTTCGCGCGTGAGTCGCGCGTCATGCTCATTACCGATACCCGCAGCCGCGTGCCGGTGTATGTCGCGCGCACGCAGCAGCGCACGCTGGTTTCCGGCAGTAATGGTTACGGCTCGCTGGAGATGCCGATGTTGCGCGCCGACAGCGATATTCAGGTGGGCGACCGCCTGGTTAGCTCCGGTCTCGGCGGTATTTTTCCGCGCGGTTATCCGGTGGCGGAAGTTACCGCGATTGAGCGCGACGCGCGCGCGGCGTCGATGACCGTGCGCCTGCGCCCGCTTGCCCATTTGCAGTCAATGCTGGAAGTATTGCTGCTTGATCAGCGCCATATCGCCTACCCGCCGCAGGCGGTAGTGCCGGTTGGCCCGCCAGTGCCGGAAGCGCTCGGCAAAACAGATGACAAGGACGCCGCAGCAACCGCGGAGAAACCCCATGCGGATGCGTAGCACGACGCCACTCGGCGGGCTGTTTCTCGCCTTGTGGGCGCTGATGGTAGGCGCTGATTATTACGCACCGTGGTTCGTCCTGCCCGATGTAGTGATGGTGACCGCGCTGTATCTTTTCCTCTTTGTCCCGCAATTGCCGCTGTGGCGCTGGCTCTTGCCCGTCAGCCTGTTGATGGATGTCGCTTCCGGCAGCCCGTTCGGTTTTCACGCGCTCTTTTATGCGCTCGGCGCACTGATGGCGCTGCCGTTCCCCGGTATCTGGCGCATGGCCGCGCCGATTGTCAGCGTGCTGGTCCTGGGTGCGCTTGCCTTTGCCTTGCAAGTGGTGCGCTGCTTGCTCTTCTTTCTCTGGCAGGGCGTGCCTGCACCGCCCGGCTGGCTCTGGGGCGGGCTGCTTTCGCTGCTGCTGCTGCCCGTCTTGCGCTGGTTCGCTGACCGCTGCGCGCAGCGCATTGTGGGAGAGTCGCGATGAAACGCTGGCGCGCCGACCCGTTGAGCGAAGGCGAGCAGGGCGACATTGAGGCCAAGCTGCAACAGTCTTTTTCCCGCCGCATTTTTCTTTCCGCCGCGCTGGTTTTTGCCGGTTTTCTCGGCCTCTTTGTCCGCATGGGCTATTTGCAAGTGCTGCGCTACGACTATTACCGCACCCGCTCGCAAAGCAACCGCATGCGCCTCAAGGCGATTGTGCCGGAGCGCGGCACGATTTTTGATCGCAAGGGGCGGGCGCTGACCGAGAACATCCTGCGTTACCGCGTCATCATCAGCCCGTCGCAGACGGTAAACGTGCGCGAAACAGTTGATGCGGTCGATGAAATCCTGCCGCTCCTGCCGGAGGAACGCGAGCGCTTCTTCCGCCTCTACAAGCAAACGCGCCGCTACGAGTCGGCGGTGCTGAAAGCCTCCATCAGCGAGCAGGATTATTACCGCCTCGCGGTGCAGCTCTACCGCCTGCCGGGGGTGTCGGTCGAGGAATATTACGAGCGTTACTACCCTTACGGCGAGCTGGCGGCGCACGTCATCGGCTACACCAACCGCATCAGCGAAGAAGATTTGGAAACGCTCAACCCGGACGACTACCGCGGTCTGCAATACATCGGCCGCTCCGGCATTGAGCAGCAATATGAAGACCGCCTGCGTGGCAAGCCTGGCTATCAGCAGGTGGAAACGGATGCCAACGGCAATATCGTCCGCCTCATGCGCGAGCAGCCAGCGGTGCGCGGGCAGGACATCTATTTAAGCCTCGACATTGAATTGCAGGCGTTCATCTATCACGCCCTCGGCGACTACCGCGGTTCGTCGGTGATGATTGACCCGCAGACGGGCGAAGTGCTGGCGATGGTGAGCAAGCCCGGTTTTGATGCCAACCTCTTTGCGCGCGGCATCAGCCAGCGCCAGTACAAGCGCTTGCAGGAAGACCCGCACGGGCCGATGTACGACCGCGCACTCAAGGGTCGCTACTCGCCCGGCTCGGTCATCAAGCCGTTCATGAGCCTCGCCGGTTACCACTACGGCGTTTTCACCCCTTACACCCGCGTCAATTGCCCCGGCTACTTCCGCGTTCCCGGCGCGGCGCGGCGTTTCCACTGCTGGAACCGGCACGGGCACGGCTCGGTCAATGCCGACCGCGCCATGGCGCAATCCTGCGACGTTTACTACTACCACCTCGGCTACCAGCTCGGCATCGAGCGCATCGCCGAGTTTGCCAGCCACTTCCGCCTCGGCATCCCGACCGGCATCGACATGCCGGACGAAGGCAGCGGCGTGGTGCCGACGCGCGAGTGGAAACAAAAGCGCTTCAAAACGCAGTGGTACATCGGCGACACCATCAACTGCAGCATCGGCCAGGGCTTTTTCACCACTACGCCGCTGCAACTCGCCTACATGACCGCGCTTATCGCCCGCGACGGTAGCGAATTCACGCCGCGCCTGTTGCGCAAAGTCTATGACCCGGAAAGCGCGACGGCAGTCGAACTGAAAGCGCCGCTCGCCACCGGCAAAGTCGCCGTCTATGAACCGGGCATCTGGAATACGGTGCGCCAGGACATGGTAAACGTCATCCACAGCACCTACGGCACGGCGCGCAACATCTCGCGCGGCCTCACTTACCGCATGGCGGGCAAATCCGGCACGGTGCAAGTCATCTCCTTCAAGACCGAGCGCCGCGTGCACGCACACGAACTGGGCGCGGAAGAACAGGACAACGCGATGTTTATCGCCTTCGCTCCCGCCGACAAGCCGCGTCTTGCCATCAGCATGGTGGTTGAGCGCGGCGGTGGTGGCAGCTCCACCGCGGCGCCGCTGGTACGGCAAATCTCCGATTACTATTTGCAGGGAATGAACCATGTTGCTGATGCATGACGTGCGCAAAAAAACCGTGTGGCAGATGGTCGGTGAATGGCTGCGCCGCATTGACATCCCGATGCTATTCGGCCTGCTGGTGCTGATGGGCGGCAGCCTGCTCATCCTGCGCAGCGCCGGCAGCAGCGACGAAGGCATCCTGATGCGACAAACGCTGCGTTTTGCCGCCGCCATCGGCGTGCTGCTCGCCATCGTTGCTGTGCCGCCGCGCTACATCCGCCGCCTGACCGCGCCCGCCTACTGGCTGACCCTCATCCTCCTCGTCCTCGTCCTCCTGCTCGGCAGCAAGGCAGGCGGGGCGCAGCGCTGGCTCAACATCGGCATCGCCCGCATCCAGCCCTCCGAACTGGCAAAACTCACCATCCCGCTGATGGTCGCCTGGCTTGTCACCGTGCGCGTCGCCGTGCCGGGCATCGGCAGCGTCATCCTCGCCCTGCTCATCATCGCCGTCCCCGGCCTGCTCATCCTGATGGAACCCGACCTCGGCACCGCGCTCCTGGTGAGCGCTTCCGGCTTCATCACCCTCTTCCTCGCCGGCATGCCGCGCTGGATTATGCTCGTCGGCGGTGCGCTTGCCGCCATCGCCCTGCCGCTCTTCTGGATGTTCGGCATCAAAGACTACCAGCGCGACCGCGTGCTGACCCTGTTTAACCCCGAAGCCGACCCCTTCGGCAACGGCTACCACATCATCCAGTCGAAAATCGCCATCGGCTCCGGCGGCCTCTTTGGCAAAGGCTACATGCAAGGCACCCAGTCACAACTCGAATTCCTGCCCGAATCCAGCACCGACTTCATCTTCGCGGTCATCGCCGAAGAAACCGGCCTCATCGGCGTCGGCATCCTCCTCATCTGCTACGGCCTCATCATCGCGCGCGGCCTCTACCTCGCGCTGCACCTCTCCGACCGCTTCGCCCGCATCATGGTGGCGAGCATCCTGCTCACCCTCTTTATCAACGTCTTCGTCAATATCGGCATGGTGAGCGGCATCCTGCCGGTCGTCGGCCTGCCGCTGGCGATGATTAGCTACGGCGGCAGCTCCATCCTGTCGCTGATGGCGGGCTTTGCGCTCGCGATGAACCTTGCGGGCGGATTCCGCGAAAACAAAGACGAGGAACACCTATGAACATGCGTTGGCTCGCCGCCCTTGCGCTCTCCTGCGGCCTGAATGCTGCTGTTGCCGAAACCTACGGCGACAACCCCGCCGCCGTCAAAATGATGCAAGAACTCGCCGTCCACGACGGCTACGACGGCGACTACCTGCAATCACTCTTGCTCGCCGTCTCGCGCGACGACAGCGTGCTGGAAAAAATCAGCCGTCCGGCGGAGAAAACCAAACCGTGGTACGAATACCGCAAAATCTTTGAAGACCAAGCGCGTACCGACGACGGCGTCGCCTTCTGGCGCGACAACGAAGCAGCACTGGTAAAGGCAGAAGCGCAGTACGGCGTTGACCCAGCAGTCATCGTTGCCATCCTCGGCGTCGAAACCCGTTACGGCAAAGTGAGCGGATCGACACCCGTGTGGCAGTCGCTTCTTACCTTATGTATAGACTATCCGCCACGCGCGCCATTTTTCTGCGAACAAACCGACTACTTCCTCCGCCTCGCCAAACGCGAAAACAAAAATCCGCTCGCCATCAAAGGCTCCTATGCGGGCGCGATGGGCATGGCGCAATTCATGCCGAGCAGCTACTACAACGACGCGGTTGATTACGACGGCGACGGCCGCGTGGACCTCTGGCACAGCCCGGCGGACGCCATCGGCAGCATCGCCCATTACCTGCAAGTACGCGGCTGGCAACCAGGCGGTCGCTACAAATACCAATTACCGCTGGAACCCAATATTTCCGACTTCGGCAAAGACCACAAACCCGGTTACAAAATCGGCGCCATACTACAAGACGCGCGGCTGAAAAATGACGTAGATTTAATAAAAGAAATCGGCGATAATGCGGACGAAATGGTTGGAAGCCTAGTAGTTGACGCATCGGAGCAGGAAAAATCATGGTGGATAACCTATAACAACTTCTACGTGGTCACCCGCTATAATGCGTCCCCGCTTTATGCCATGGCGGTTGGCGAACTTGCCGACCGAATCAGACACAAACGAGAGAGCAAATTGAGACAATGAACGTAAAACAACTTCTGGTGCTGAGTATCGCAGCAACCGGCCTTGCCGCCCATGCGGAAACCGCGGCGGACAAAACCGGCGCTGCGCCGACCACAGAACAGCAGGTGAATATCGTTAAAGTGATCGATTTTACCCATCCCCAAAAAACCGAGGCTTCCCAAGAAGCCAAAACCCGTGCGCTGCTCGCCGGCGACGACAAAAAAGAACTGCGCGACATCGACTACGACCGCCCCAACCTGCGCAAACTGGTGGACTTTAACGCCAAGGGCGACGCCCTTGCCAAAGCAGGCGACGTCTATACCAAAAGCAGCGGACGCAAAAGCTACAGCTACACCGTCCTCGGCAAACGTTACCAAACTCTGGCTGACAGCAAAGGCTTTGAACAACAAGGCCCTGCTTCCTGGTACGGCAACCCCTTCCACGGGCGTAAGACGGCCAACGGAGAAACCTACGACATGAACGAACTGACCGCAGCACACAAAGAACTGCCGCTCGGTACTAAAGTAGAAGTCACCAACCTCTCCAACGGCCGCAAAGTCGTCGTCCGCATCAATGACCGTGGTCCCTTCCACGGCAACCGCGTACTTGACCTGTCACGTGCTGCCGCGCAAGAACTCGGAACCCTGAACGCTGGCGTCGCCCAAGTCCAAATCCGCGCCCTACAATAGGAACCGAGATGCACGCCATCCTCCGACTGTTCACCCTGATCATCGCCGCTGTTTACAGCGGCGTTGTCTTTGCCCAGGCCGCGCCAGAACTGCCAGTCAAAAGCTACATCCTAATGGACGCGGCAAGTGGGCAAACCCTCGTCGGCAAAAACGCCGACGAAAAACTGCCGCCGGCGAGCATCACCAAACTGATGACCTCCTACCTCGTCGTCGAAGCGCTCGATAGCGGCAAACTGACGATGGAAACACCGATTACCGTCAGCCAGAACGCCTACAAACAAGAAGGCTCGCGCATGTTCATCGAAGTGAACAAACAAGTGCGCGTCGAAGACCTATTGCAGGGGCTCATCGTGCAGTCGGGTAACGACGCGGCGATGGCGCTCGCCGAATACCTCGGCGGCTCGGCGGAAGGCTTCACCGACATGATGAACCGCAAAGCGGCGCAGCTCGGCATGAAAGACACCCACTACACCAACCCGACCGGCCTGCCTGATCCCCAGCACTACACCACCGCGCACGACATCGCCGTCCTCTCGCGCCACATCATCAACGACCACCCGCAGTACTACCACTACTACGGACAAAAAAGCTACACCTACAACAAAATCAAACAGGACAACCGCAACCGCCTGCTCTGGCGCAATGCCAGCATAGACGGCCTGAAAACCGGACACACCAAAGAAGCCGGCTACTGCCTCGCCAGCTCCGAAAAACGCGGCGACATCCGCTTCATCGCGGTTGTCCTCGGTGCCGACAAAGAAAGCGACCGCTACGACGCCTCGCAGGCACTCTTCAACTACGGCTTCGCCCAATTTGAAGAAGCCGTCGTCCTGCAAGCCGGACAAAAACTCTCCACCGTGCCGGTGTACAAAGGCAAAACCAACGAAGTGAACGTGCGCCCGCAGCACGAAGTCAAACTGCTGCTGCCCGTTGGCGAGCACAGCAAAGCCGTCGCCGCGCTTGACCTGCAAACCCCGCTCGTCGCCCCCATCCGCGAAGGACAAGAACTCGGCACCATCCGCATCCGCATCGGCGACAAAGTCTATGCCACCCTGCCGGCGGTTGCCGCCGAACCCGTCGAAGAAGCGGGCTTCTTCAAACGCATGTGGCACAGCATCAAACTGCTCTTCTGATGCACATTGAAAACCTCGGCCTGCGTCCGTATCAAGAAATCTGGGATGCCATGCGCGCCTACACCGCCGCGCGCGATGCGACGAGTGAAGACCAAATCTGGCTGGTACAACACCCGCCCGTTTACACCCAGGGACAGGCGGGCAAACCCGAACACCTGCTCGCGCCGGGCGACATCCCCGTCATCCAGATAGACCGCGGCGGCCAAATCACCTACCACGGTCCCGGGCAGACAGTGATGTACCTGCTGCTCGACATTCGCCGCGCCGGCATCGGCATCCGCGCACTAGTCAGCCTCATCGAAGCAAGCGTCATCGGCTTCCTGCAAGAACAGGGCATTCGCGCCCAATCACGCGCCGACGCGCCGGGCGTTTACGTGGGCGGCAAAAAAATCGCCTCGCTCGGCCTGCGGGTGCGTGGCGGCTGCACCTACCACGGCGTCGCGCTGAATGTGGACATGAATCTCGAACCCTTTAGCCGCATCAACCCCTGCGGCCTTGTTGGCATGCAAATGACCCAACTGCGCGACCTTGGCGTCGCGCTCGATGCAGACGCGGCAGGAGCAGCACTCGCCGCCCGCTTCCAGCGAATATGGCTTGCAAAAACAGCGCCCAGCCTGTAACATCGCGCGGTTTTTCCAGCCTTAAACCCCCGAATTTTTAGGAGACATCCCATGAAAAAAGACATCCACCCGAACTACCGCCCGGTGGTCTTCCAGGACAACAGCGCCGATTTCGCCTTCCTGACCAAATCTACCGTTGAAACCAAAGAAACCATCACCTGGACGGACGGCAAAGAATACCCGCTGGTGCGCGTTGATATCAGCAGCCAATCTCACCCGTTCTACACCGGCAAACAGAACATCGTGGACACCGCCGGCCGCGTTGACCGCTTCAAACGCAAATACGGCAAAAAAAGCTGATTGCCCCACGGATGAGAAAAGCCCGCAACTGCGGGCTTTTTTTGTAGCCTTCATTTACATACACCTGAGCGCTCAATGTGTATGTATAGTGGAATAAGATAGAAATTGCCCAGAAACAGCAAAAGGAATCATATTGAATATTTTATTTAATTTCATATTGTTATGCGGTTTTTAGGTTTTCCTCGCTCTAAGTGTTTTTGGATTCAGTCCACTATATAATCCTTCCGATGCCCCTCAACCGGACAACGCCATGAACCCGCTCGAACTTCTTGCTGCACACACCAGCTTCAAAGGCGAACAACGCCTGTACCGCCACTACGCCGACACCCTGCACCGCCCGCTCGAAGTGGCCATCTATCTGCCCGTCGCCTCGCTCCTCAAAGAACGCCCCTGCCCCGCGCTTTACTACCTGCCGGGGCTGCAAACCAACGCTCGCCTCGTCGCCAGCCAAAGCGACTACCAGCGCTATGCCAACCGCTACGACACCCTCCTCGTCATCCCTGACCTGTTCAACGTCTATCAAGGCGACGACATCGCCCGCACCGACCAATACACACGCGAACATCAGGCGATCGCCACCTACCTGCAAGACGAACTGCCGGCGGTGATGAGCGCTCATTTCGCTGTCGCCCCCGGCCGCGGCATCATGGGTTACGGCTTCGGCGGCACCCTCGCCATCCATCACGCGCGCAGCCATCCCGGCAGTTACCACAGCGCCTCGGCGCTTGCGCCGTGGCTCGGCTTCGTTGGCACCCCGTGGTACAACGAACACCTCGCGCACATCGCCCTGCCCGAACACTTTGACCCCAACGACTGGTACGCCGCCCACCCGGACGCGCCGCCGCTGCCGCTGTGGATTGACCAGGGCACCGACGACGACCACCTCGGCAACAAAATCCAGCTCGCCACTTTCGAGCAAACCGTTGCCGCGCGCATTGCCAGCGGCGAAATCTGGATTAACTGGCACAAACGCTACGACCACAGCTTCTACTTCGTCCACTCGCACATCCGCGAGCACTTCGTCTTCCACAGCGAGCAAAGTGAACCATGATGCCTCCTGCTTTTTATCCTCTGCCATTTACATACAGCTGAGCGCTCGATGTGTATGTAAATAATCCGTCCCTCCCTAAAACAGCACTATTGCGCTGCTGGCCTCGCCCGTTACGGACAAACCATGGCATGAATGCGGAATAATGCGAAATTTATAAAAATACCTATTACGAAGCCTTGCCAGATGACGATAAAGACGACGGATTAAGTCATAAATTACTGGGGCATGCCGACATTATCCAGGACAGCATGGAACTAGAATGCCAACTGGTCACGCATGGCATTTCATGCGGCAATGCGGAAAGCTATCAAGACCCGCGCCGCGCTGAACTGGAAGCAGGCACTGCCGAATGGGTATTACTCTTGCAACTCGACAGCGATGAAAAAAATTGCGACATGATGTGGGGCGATTGCGGTCGCATCTATCTCTGGATACGCCGCGAAGATTTACAAGCGCGCCGTTTTGCCCGTGCGCATCTTATTTTGCAATGTTATTAAGCCCTCCAATGGTTATAAAAAAAACCGCCAGAGGGCGGTTTTTTTTATGGCTTTAATACTACGGCAATGCCTCAATCGTAAAAATCAGCGTGCCATCGGCCAATTGCAACACCGGAATACCAATCGCGCCTTGTGCCTTGCGCGCATCAAATTCGGCACGGCTATCGCGTAGCACGAGGAAACGCTTCAGGTTTTTAATGCTGGCGGTAATGTTCACCGCTTCGTAATCCATATTGCGTGCGGCGAGTGCGGCAACAAATGGCGGCGTATCCGGGCAAAGGTCGCTGAAGAAAAGAACGGGTTGGTTCATGGGAATATTCTCCGGGTGAAGGGTTAAAAACGTGCGGCATCAACGCGCTTTCGCAGCTCGGCAACAAGATTCCGGTATTGCCGCATATCGGCGAAGCCGTTGGAGCTGATAATATAAGTTTTTTCCGTAAGATAGCGCTTTCCTGCATCATGCACCGTGATAAAAATGCCGGGCGTTCCATGTCTCTCGCAATATTGCTCTGTGATGCGGACAATATCGCCGTAATCAACGGTAAAACGGCGCCGAAAACTCAAGTAATAACTCGCTGGAATGATGATTGCTTTATCCATCAGGGTAATAATCCTGCCGCCACGACAATAATTGACAAGACAAATGGATAAAGTTGTCGTACCGCCAATAGCAACCGCCCACAAGGCATAGTCTGACCAATCATAAAAACCACTGCGCTTGAAAAGTAGTACATACCATAAAAACAGACAGAAAATCTCGCCAAACACAACGTCCTGCAATTTATTTTTTGCCGGGCGATAGCGGAACTGGATGGTGGGCAATGACATGACTTTCGGAAAAGCAGAAATGATTTAGTGCGCCCCGTCAGGCGTTTGCGGCGCGGCAAAATCTGCCTCGTCGTCCATTTGCTCCAGCGCCTGCATGATGTCGCGGCAGAGCATTTCCGTGTTCATCCCCGTCTCCGCCGAAATGCGGTACACCGGCCCCTGCCAGCCGAGAGCGGCGACGATTTCCTGCGCGCGCGCCTCGCCTTCTTCCGGGGTGAGCGTGTCCATCTTGTTCAGCACCAGCCAGCGCGGCTTGTCGGCGAAAACGGCGTCGTATTTCTCCAGCTCGGCGCTGACCTGCTCGAAATCGCGCACCGGGTCTTGCGAGTCGCTCATCGGCGAACAGTCCAGCATATGCAGCAGCAGGCGGGTGCGCGCCAGATGGCGCAGGAATTGATGCCCCAGCCCCGCGCCCTCCGCCGCGCCTTCAATCAGACCGGGGATGTCTGCCATGACGAAACTTTGCAGCATACCGACGCGCACCACGCCGAGATTGGGATGCAGCGTGGTGAAAGGGTAATCGGCGATTTTCGGCCGGGCGGCGGAAACGCGGCTGATGAGCGTCGATTTGCCCGCGTTCGGCATACCGAGCAGGCCGACGTCGGCGAGCAGTTTCAGTTCGAGGCGCAGATAGCGCTCCTCGCCCTCGCTGCCGGGCTTGCATTGGCGCGGCGCGCGGTTGGTCGAGCTTTTGTAGCGGGTGTTGCCGAGGCCGTGAAAACCGCCCTGCGCGACCAAGAGACGTTGCCCGTCGGCGGTAAGGTCGCCAATCAGCTCATCGGTATCATCGACGAAAACTTGCGTGCCAATGGGAACGGGAACGAGCAGGTCTTCGCCGCTGCTACCGCGCTTGTTGCGCCCTTCGCCGGGACGGCCGTTCGCCGCCTGGAAGCTGCGGTTGAAACGAAAATCGGCGAGGGTGTTGATGCCGTCCTGCGCGACGAGGTAAACGCTGCCGCCGTCGCCGCCGTCGCCGCCATCCGGCCCGCCAAACGGCACATATTTTTCACGGCGGAAACTGACGATGCCGTTACCGCCCTTGCCCGCGCGCACGTAAATTTGTGCTTCATCTACGAATTTCATGATGTTGTTCCTGTAAAGCCTGTGGCAAATAAAACGGGCGCTATTGTATAGCCATCCTGCGCCTTCCATCCGGACACATTCCCTTTTCCGCGAAAGACCAGCGCCGCACCGCCTCTGTCAGCAATTCCGCGATCGGCATCGTGTCGGTGAAGCCATCATCGTCCTGCCCTAAATGGCGCAGCGCGGCGCGCAGATTGGCAGCGGGCGTCGCGTCGTTGAGCGCAGGTGCGTGATTCTGCTTGCTCAATTTGCTGCCGTCGGCGTTCACAACCAGCGGCAGATGCAGATAGCGCGGCGTCGGCAGGTCAAGCATTTCCTGCAATACCAGATGAATAGCAGTCGCCGCGACCAAATCCTGCCCGCGCACCACATCCGTCACCCCCTGCAAACCGTCATCAACCACCACCGCCAGCGTGTAGGCAATATCGCCATCGCGGCGGCGCAGCACCGGGTCGCCAATGTCGCGCGCGAGATGGAAGCGGCATTCGCCCAGCCAGCGGTCATGAAAAACTACCGTTTGCTCCGGCAGCCGCAGGCGAATCGCCGCCGCATCCGGCGTGAGCGCATCCAGCGCCTTGCCCCGACAGTAGCCGGGATAAACCAGTCCCAACGCGCCCGCGTGCGCGCCTTCATGCCAATGCTTGCGGCTACAGTCGCAGGGATAAAGATGCGGGCGTAACCGTGCGAGCGCTGCCTGATAATCGGCGAGATGTTCGGATTGCACGCGGATTTCGCCGTCGTGATGCAGCCCGTGCGCACGCAGCGAGTGCAGTTGCGCCGCGATGTAATCGGCGCGGCTGCGGGTGCGATCGACGTCTTCGACGCGCAACAGCCAGCGCCCGCCCTGCGCGCGTGCGTCCAGATAACTGCCAAGCGCTGCCACCAGCGAGCCGAGATGCAAGGGGCCGCTCGGCGTCGGGGCGAAGCGGCCAATATAAAGAGTCGTGTTCATCGCTGCTTTGTACCATTCCGCACGACAAAGCGCCAGCCGGGCAGGCATTCCCGCATCCGCTATAATCCTCGCCCCCTAAACTACAGACCATTTACATACACCATGAGCGCTCAGCTGTATGTAAATCATCCAAATGTCCGTCTTGGATATTTACATACACTACGAGCGCTCAGCTGTATGTAAATCATCGCCCCATATAAAAGGAACCCCATGAACATCACCCAAATCCTCGCTACCGAACTCACCGCCACCGCCGCGCAAATCACCGCCGCCATTGACCTCCTGGACGACGGCGCGACCGTGCCCTTCATCGCCCGTTACCGCAAAGAAGCGACCGGCGGGCTGGACGACTCGCAACTGCGCCTCCTCGCCGAGCG
The DNA here is from genome assembly GCA_963522865.1 of uncultured Cardiobacterium sp. Lineage (GTDB taxonomy): Bacteria > Pseudomonadota > Gammaproteobacteria > Cardiobacteriales > Cardiobacteriaceae > Cardiobacterium. Next base: position 4,380 of record CAURAS010000002.1, on the reverse strand, counting down.
CCTGCAATACCTGCGCGAGCTGGAAGCGCGCAAAGAAACCGTGCTGAAAAGCATTGAAGAACAAGGAAAACTCACCGACGAGCTGCATGCTGCCATTGACGCCGCCGACAACAAAACTGCGCTCGAAGACCTCTACCTCCCCTACAAACCCAAACGCCGCACCAAGGCGCAAATCGCGCGCGAACACGACCTGCAACCACTCGCCGATTTACTGCTGACCGAACAGCCGCAAGACGTTGAGCGCGCAGCCGCCGCGTACACCAACGAAAACGTGCCCGACGCCAAAGCCGCGCTAGACGGCGCGCGCGCCATCCTGATGGAACAGTTCGCCGAAAACGCCGAACTCATCGGCGCCCTGCGCGAAAAACTGTGGGCGGAGGGCGAGTTGCACGCGCAAGTCATCGCAGGCAAAGAAGAGGAAGGTGAAAAATACAAAGACTACTACGACCACCGCGAAGCCATCCGCGCCATGCCGAGCCACCGCGCGCTGGCGGTGCTGCGCGGGCGCAACGAAGGCGTGCTGCAACTCGCCCTCAAATACCAGCCGGACGAAACACCTGCGACCGAAGCCAGTGCCTACGAACAAGCTATCGCCGCGCACTACCGCATCGGCGAACACAAATGGCTGCGCGACAGCGTCCGCCTCGCCTGGCGCGCCAAAATCTACCTCTCGCTGGAGCTGGACGCGTTGAACCGCCTCAAAGAAGCCGCCGACAGCGACGCCATCACCGTCTTCGCGCGCAACCTCAAAGACCTGCTGCTTGCCGCGCCCGCCGGCCGTCTCACCACGCTGGGATTAGACCCCGGCTACCGCAACGGCATCAAAAGCGCCGTCGTCGATGACACCGGCAAACTGCTTGACACCGCCATCGTTTACCTTCATCAAGAAAACAACGCGCTCGCCACCCTCGCCCGCCTCATCAAAACGCACAGCGTCAAACTCATCGCCATCGGCAACGGCACCGCCAGCCGCGAAACCGACAAACTCGCGGGCGAACTCATCAAAGCGCTGCCGGAAGCGGGACTGCACAAAATCGTCGTTTCTGAGGCGGGCGCGTCCATCTACTCCGCCTCCGAACTCGCCGCCAAAGAATTTCCCGACCTTGACGTCTCGCTGCGCGGCGCCGTCTCCATCGCCCGCCGCCTGCAAGACCCGCTGGCCGAACTCGTCAAAATCGACCCCAAATCCATCGGCGTCGGCCAGTACCAGCACGACGTGAACCAGACCCAGCTCGCCAAAACACTCGATGCCGTCGTCGAAGACTGCGTGAACGCCGTCGGCGTGGACGTCAATACCGCCTCCGCGCCGCTGCTCGCCCGCATCTCCGGCCTAAACCAAACGCTTGCGCAAAACATCGTCGCCTGGCGCGACCAAAACGGCGCCTTCGACAACCGCAAAACCCTCCTCAAAGTGCCGCGCCTGGGCGAAAAAACCTACGAACAAGCCGCCGGATTCCTGCGCATCCACGGCGGCAGCGAACCGCTGGACGCCTCCGCCGTGCACCCCGAAGCCTATCCGGTTGTCGCCAAAATGCTCGCCGACAAACAGCTTGCCGCCGCCGACCTCATCGGCAACCGCGAAAAAATCCGGCAAATCAAACCCGCCGACTACACCACCGCGCAATTCGGCCTGCCGACCATCCTGGACATCCTCGCCGAACTCGAAAAACCCGGACGCGATCCGCGCGGCGAATTTCAAACCGCGACCTTCGCCGAAGGTGTCCACGAAATCAGCGACCTACAACCGGGCATGATTCTCGAAGGCGTCGTCTCCAACGTCGCCAACTTCGGCGCATTTGTGGACATCGGCGTGCATCAGGACGGCCTCGTCCACATCTCGGCACTCGCCGACCGCTACGTAGAAGACCCGCGCGACATCGTCAAAGCCGGCGATGTGGTCAAAGTCAAAGTGCTGGAAGTCGATGCCGCGCGCAAACGCATCGCCCTCACCATGCGCCTTGCCGACGAACCCGGCAGCGAACGCAAACCCACCCGCGACAACAACCGCCCCGCCCGCCCGCAACAGCGCCAAGAAAAACCGGCAAACACCGCAATGGCGGATGCGTTTGCCAAGATGAAACGGTGACTCCCTTAATCACAAAAACCATGACCGACAACACCCTCATCCTCTACACCACCCCGGACGGCCAAGCGCAATTCGTCCTGCGTGAACTGGGCGGGCAGCTTTGGCTGACACAGGCAGAAATCGCCGCGTTGTACCAAACCAGCAAACAAAACATCAGCAAGCACATCGCAGCCGTTTTAGCCGAAGGCGAGCTTTTACCGGAAGCAGTTGTCAACTCACAGTTGACAACTGCCGCCGACGGCAAGAATTACCAAACCCAGATTTATGCCCTACCGATGATTATCGCCATCGGCTACCGCGTACGTTCCAGCCGTGGTACCCAATTCCGCCAATGGGCGACACGCACCCTCGGTGAGTACCTGCAAAAAGGATTTGCCATCGACGACGAACGCCTGAAAAACCCGCCAGTTGGCACGGTCGCCGCGCCGGATTATTACTTCGACGAATTGCTGGAGCGCATCCGCGACATCCGTGCCAGCGAAAAACGCATGTATCTCCGCGTGCGTGAAATCTTCACGCTTGCCGCGGATTGCCAGCCCGACTACAAAGAAACCACCCAATTCTTCAAAATAATACAAAACAAACTGCACTTTGCCTGCACCGGACACACCGCCGCTGAAATTATCCACGCCCGCGCCGATGCCGACAAACCCATGATGGGACTGACCCATACCGCCAACGAAGAAGTCCGCAAAAAAGACATTACCGTCGCCAAAAATTACCTGAACGAAGCGGAAATCAGCAACCTGAACCGCGTTGTCACCATGTGGCTGGATTTCGCCGAAGACCAGGCAAAACGCAAAAAACAAATATTCCTGCGCGACTGGCAAGAAAAGCTAGATCAATTTTTGCAGTTTAACGACCGTGAAGTATTACAAGGCGCAGGCAACATCAGTAAAGAACAGGCAGATGCAAAAGCTGCAGTAGAATATGAGCGCTACAGTGCTGCCCAACGTGCGATTAAAGAGCAACAGGGCGAAGGTGATATTGCGGAGTTGTTGGCTTTGAGCGGCAGCAAACCGCAGTAACGGCAAGCTATCCCCTTCAGGCAGCCTCCTCATTTCAACCCATTAAAAGAAAGACACCATTATGTCCAAAATTAGACCCCAATCTGTCGAACCCAATATTGCTGACCTTGTCAACGGCTGGCTCAAATCCTACGGGCTTGATTACAAACTTGAGCAAGAAACGCTCAACAGCGAAATTGACAAAGCCCTTGAAACTTACCATTCCAAAAGTGGCGGTAACGGAGGTAACCGGTCCGATGCAAAATTGCTGTTGCGCGACCCAAAAAGTCAGCAGGATTTTCCCGTGCTTATCGAATACAAAGGTCATCAGGACAAACTGGTCAAACTTGATGCCGACGATAACGTCGAAAACCGTAATGCCAAAAACGAACCACTGTATAAAAACATCAACGGCTATGCCGTCAACGGCGCGGTGCATTACGCCAACGCCATCCTGCATCACACTGACTATACAGACATTATCGCCGTTGGCATTACAGGTCATAAAGACGAAGGCACAGGCCGTCTGAAACACCAAATCGGCGTGTACTACGTTGCTAAAAGCAACTTGGGCGCAGGGCAGAAAGTGGGCGATTTTGATGACCTTTCCTTTCTCGCGCCCGTGCATTTCAGCCAATTCATCGAAGACAAAATCAAAACGCTCACGCTCACGCCCGAAGAGCTGGACAAAATAAGAGCCAAGCGCGAAAGCGAAATTGATGTCAGCCTGAAAAAGCTCAACAACGACATCTATAAAAATGAAGACGGCTTGACTGAGAGCGACCGCGTTTATCTCGTGGCCGCCTCCATCATCGCCACCATCGGCATTTCCGGTAAAGTACCACCGTTGGAAAAAGCCGACCTCAAATCCTCCACTATGACAGGCAACCGCGACGGAGACATCCTCAAGCGCCATATTGAAGCTTTTCTAGCAGAAAAGAATCTGCCCAAACAAAAGCAGGAACTGATTGTCAGTACTTTGTCCATTACGTTGTTAAATGAAAATATTAACGAAGTAAAAAACGGTGAAAGCCAGCTCAAACGGGTATTTAGCAAAATCGTTGATGACTTGGGTATTTATTACAAAATTGGCCTGACCACCGATTTTACCGGCAAACTGTTCAACGAAATGTACTCATGGTTCGCCTTCACGCAGGACAAATTGAACGATGTGGTGTTAACCCCCGCCTATGTCGCCACCCTACTTGCCAAGCTCGCTCGTGTGAATAAAGAGGCGTATAGGACAAAATGGAGGCTAAAAAACGCTGTAAGCCTTATGCTGCAAGG
>CAURAS010000001.1:0-24180 GCA_963522865.1 uncultured Cardiobacterium sp. | reverse complement strand
GGGCGTCTTTTTTTGGTGCTGTTGCACTTGGATTGTAAATTCGCCACATACACCTCGAGCGCTCAGGTGTATGTATATGTAGGTGCCAGTGTTTGCCGCCTTGTCGCGCCACCGCTACAGGTCAGTTATGGTAAAGTAAGGTTGTACCTTGCTTAGAGGTGCGTTTTTCAACCGACAGGAGAACCCCATGCGCTATAAAAATGTCTTGCTTGTTACCGATTTGCGTGAAGACAGCGATATTGTCGCCAGTCGTGCCAAATGTATGCTGGAAGGTACGGACGCGAAGCTGCGCGTGCTGCACGTGATGGAGGAAACCGTCCTTACCGCGGGCTATGAGATCGTGCCCATCATCCCGATCAGCAACGAGGATGAGGTCATCTCTGGCGCGCGCGAAAAGTTGCAGCAGTTGCTGGCACGGCACAAGATTGTCGCCGACGACGCCCACGTCGAAACCGCCCTCTCTACCCGCCGCGGCATTCTCGATTATTGCGAGAAAATCAAACCGGATCTGGTGGTTATTGGTCGCCACGTGCGTACCGGCTTGGCATCGCTTCTGGGCGCGACGGCAGATGATATCCTGCCCGGTGTGAACTGCGACGTGCTGGTGGTCAAACTTGGCGAACCGGTATGACGCAAAACGTCCAGCTTTGCGCAGAAATTGACTTATCCGCGTTGCAAGCCCTGCTCGGTGAATACGGCCTGAAGGTGGTGATGCTGCCCGATGGTGCGGATATTCCCGGCAGCTATTGGGGCGCGCCGGAGGCCGGGCTGGTGCTGGACACGCTTTATATCCGCCCGGATACGCCGACCCATTCCGCCCTACATGAAGCGGGGCATTGGATTTGTATGGACGACGCGCGCCGCGCCAAGTTGCACACCGACGCGGGCGGCACCGTTCTTGAAGAATGTGCCGTCAATTATCTGCAAATCCTGCTTGCCGAAGCCCTGCCGGACGTCGGCCGCGAGCAGATGCTGCGCGACATGACCACCTGGGGCTACAGCTACCGCGAAGGCAGCGTCTATGCCTGGCTGGAAGGCGACGCTGCCGATGCCATCGCCTGGCTGCAACGCCGTGGCCTGCTTGACGCCGAGCGGCGAAGAATTACCCACCCGTAAAACCCGCAGCGGAGGCGCCGTGGCATACTGCGCCCCGCTTTTTCAACCCAATCTTTCCAAGGAGAGAACTGAATGACAAACCGCAAAATCCTGCTGACCGCCATCGCCACCGCCGTTATCGGCAGCGCCCAGGCCATTGATCTGAAAACGGATGCTGACAAAGTCGGCTACGCGCTCGGCGTCGATATGGGTACTACCGTCAAGGAAATCGGCAAGGATAAATTCAACCTCGATACCATCGTCGCCGGTCTGAAAGACGCCGCCGAAGGCAAAGAGCTGGCGATGAAGCGCGAAGAAATGGACAAAACCATGCAAACCTTCGCCGAAGCGCGCATGAAAGAAATGCAGGCGCAGTTCGAGAAAGAAATTGCCGCCAACGCCGAAGCGGGCAAAAAATTTCTCGATGAAAACGGCAAGAAAGACGGCGTGAAAACCACCGCGACCGGTCTGCAATATAAAGTCGAAAAAGAAGGCAAGGGTGCCAAACCGACGAAAAATGACAGCGTGACCGTTCATTACGAAGGCCGCCTGCTCGATGGTACCGTCTTTGACAGCTCCTACGAGCGCAAAGAGCCGGTGACGTTTAAGGTCACCGACGTCATCCCCGGCTGGGTTGAAGCCCTGCAACTGATGAACGAGGGCAGCAAATACACCCTCTATATCCCGTCCACCCTCGCTTACGGCGAAACCGGCGCACCGCCGAGCATCCCGCCGAACGCTACCCTGACCTTTGACGTCGAACTCATCAAAGTGGGCGAAGCCGCCAAAGCAGAGGAAAAACCTGCTGATGCCAAGACAGACGCCAAACCTGAAGAAGGCAAGAAAGAAGAAGCGAAAAAATAAACTGTCCTTTCACGGCATCACCACGGCACCCCGCAACGGGTGCCGTTTTTTGTCGCTGCGGGATAGTTATACATACACCTCGAGCGCTCAGGTGTATGTAAATGGCAGAGCGGCTTAGAAGTTCACCAGCGCGCTGGAAGACGGCAGATAGGCAATGAGGCTGTAGAGAATGCCGAAGTTGGCGACGATGCTCGCCCAGAAGAAGCCGCGAAAGCGTTTTTGGTTAAGTTTGTGGCGCAACAGCGGACGGGCGATAAGCGCCCCCGGCCAACCGCCGAGGAGGCTCGCCAGATGCAGTGCGCTGTTCGGCACGCGCTGTGTGCCTTGTTCGGCGGCGCGTTTGTCGTAGCGGTAGAGGGCGACGGTCAGTACGCTGATGACGGCGCTGCTGACGGCAAGCGGGATAGAGATAAGGGTCAAGCCGAGGAAGTAGAGGACGTCGAGGAAGGCGTAGATGTAGCCTTCGAGTTTTTTCGGCTGGCTGTTCTCGCCGATGTCGTAGATGCCGTCTTCCATGATGGCGTGTTCGTGCTCGCGCAGGAGCACGCGGCTTGCCTGCCAGCCGCCTTTTTGTCCGGGAACGGCGAGGAAGGTAACGGCGGTATCGGCCGCGGGACGGCGGTGGTGGTAGGCGAAGGTACTGATGTGGAAGAAGAGGTTTTCGTGGCCGGGCATGAGTTGGATGAATCCATAGCCTTTTTCGTCATTCCAGTTGATGATGCGTCCCTGGTAGGGGCGGCCGCTTTCGAGGTTTAGCGGGATGCGCTGTCTTCTGCGCGGGGGTACGTAGCTCATGTGGGTTGTCGTTGTTGGTTGTTTAGTAGGTGTTGTTTCAGGGTTTGCCAGTAGTCGCCGGGTTCGGCGCCTTTGGTGATGCGGTCGAGTTTGGCCGCCAGCCGCAGTTGCAGGCGCAATGCCGCCAGCGGGTGTTTATTGAGCGCCATCTGGTAGCGGCGCTGTTGGCTGTCGTAGATGTTGTATTGTTTGTAGAGTGCGCCGTGCTGGTTTTGTGCTTCGTTGTGCAGGCCGATGAGCAGGCTGGCGTCGCGCTGTAACAGCCAGGTGATGAGGGTGGTATCGCGCGGGTTTTCTGCTTGCAGACGGGCGGCGATGCGCCAGGCTTTCGGCCAGTCGGCGCCGAGGACAGCATCGCTTAGGGCAAAGGTGTTGAACTGGGAGAAGTCGTCCAGCAGTTCGGTGAGCAGGGTATCGTCGATGATGTTTTGCGCCTGCGGGTGAATGGTGAGGCGCTCTATCGCCTGTTTGGCGGCGAAGAGGTTGCCCTGGCAGTTGGCGACGAGCAGTTCGTAGGCGGCTTCGGTCAGGCGCAGTTTGGCTGCTTGCAGACGCTGCGCGATTTGTTTGGCAAATTGTGGCGGGTAGAGCGCTGTACTCACGATGGCAAGGTTGCCCTGGCTGAAGAGCGCTTTGTACCAGGCGGTGGTGTGCGGTTTGTCGAGGTTGGGCGCGAAGATAATGAGGCGGCTGTTTTCCAGTCGCAGTTCGGCGAGGCGACGCAGGGTGTCGCTGGTCGCCTTGTCCGGCTTTTTCGCGTCCAGATGGAGTTCCAGCAGGCGCTTCGGTGCAAAGAGCGACGGGGTTTCGAGTTCCTGGATGAGGCTGTCGATGCGGCTGTCGCCGTAGAGGCGCTGGCGTTCGTCGTAACCGTCGGCAAGGGCGCGGGCGCGGGCGGCGTCCAGCGCTTCGCTGTTAAGCAGCGCTTCGCTGCCGTAGATGAGGGTGACGGCGGGCAGCGGGTGTTGTTTCAGGTAGTGGGCGGTGTCGGGCGCGGCGAGGTTCATCGGATACGGGCGTTCATGTAGCGGATGAGTTTGTCGGCGTTGTCGCGCGCGAGCTGTTGGTGCGCCTCGATTTCTTCTTGGCTGCTGCCGAGGTAGGTGTCGCTGCGGTAGCGCACGTTGCTGCGGCTGCTGAAGGTTTGTTCGCCAAGGGCGGTGCCGTTGTGTTCAAGGCGGGCGTGGATGCTGTCGATAAGTTCGATTTCCTGGGTGTCGCCTGTGCCGCCGATGGCGGTGCGCACGCGCTGGCGGTCGGTCGGGTCAAGCTGGACGCGCAGCGGCGCCCCGGCGCGCAGGGTGATGTTTTGTTGTTGTAGTGCGGCTTTGAGCGCGCTGTCGAGTTCGCCATCGACGCCGTTTGGCCAGTCCAGCTGCAGTTCGCGCAGGTGGCCGCCGCTGCTGCTGCCTTTGAGGTGAAATCCGCAGGCCGCGAGCAGTAAGGGTAAAAGCGCAAGGAAGGGGAGGAGGCGTTTCATGGTGAACAGAGGGTTTCAGAGGCGTGAAATTGTAACAGATTTTGACCATACTCGCCGTTCGCCCCGGCGCCCTGTACGGGGTTATACATACACCTGAGCGCTCGAGGTGTATGTAAATTGCTGAATATTCCCTCTACCGTGGGGAGGACTGGGGCAGTCAGCATTCCCGCAGAGTAGTTAAGACAACCCCCGTAACCACCCACCCAAAACCATTTACATACACCTGAGCGCTCGTAGTGTATGTAAACCAACCAAAACGCTGTAAAAAAGCCGCCTGAACGCATCAAAACCATATCCATTCCATGACAGGCATATTATAATTAGCTGGCTGTTTCTTCATGAAACAGCGCGGACGGAAACGCCTGCGAAACCTGACGACAAGCGAGCCACCGCATCTCTCAGCCCTGCGCCAGCGCAGGAGAACTCCAAACGGAAGGAGCATCCAATGAAACTGACGAACCTGTCTCTCTCAATCATGATCGCCTTGGGCGTTGCCGCTTGCGGTGGCAGCGACGGCGGCAATAACGACAACACCCCCGCCCCGGTAGACCCGCCCAAGCCGGACACAACCCCCACCCCGCCAGCCCCCACCCCGGATGACAGCAACAAGGACGACAAAATCGTCGACCCCACCGGCACCAAAGTCGTGGATGGCCGTGACCTCACCAAAGAAAGCACCGTTGGCGGCCTGCAATACATCCGCCGCGAAGCCTCCGACTACGACCGCGTCTTCAACCCGGCAAAACCCGCCTCTGCTACCCCGCTGCTCGGCGTCTCCCTGGACGAACAGAACCCGAAACTGACCAACATCGTCCTCGCCCGCCGCGACCTGGAGCGCGAAGAAGACAAGGCGGTACGCGCCCAATTCGCGGGCGGCCTCGAAACCGAACCGCTCACCCCGGAAGGCAAGCCGCAAGAAAAAGTCAGCCTGCAAGCCGAGAACTTCAAAAACGTCGATATCTTGGCAGGTGCTTTCAAACAGGTCGGCTCTGCCAAGTTTGGCGATACGGACGACCGCCTCGATCCAGTAACGCACGACATCAATACCCATATCCAAAATAACGTCGATAAAGACCGCGAATTTACCCGCGAACGGGTGGAGTTCGTTTATACCCCGCGCTTTGAATATCGCCAGCCTTATGTGGATTACCCCAATAAAGCACCAACTGCCACAAAAAAAGAATCGGATCTTGCCAATGATCCTGTCCTTCATGCTGTAAATGCTGCAACCGCTGATTATGAGGCAGCCCCGCTGGCTCCGCCTTTGCCGGGGATAAATTCAGCAGATACTGCGACGTTACAAGCAGCGTTGGCTGCGGCTCCGGATGCGGATGGTAAAACCTGGACTGAACGTGATCCAAACTACCACTCTCGCCATCCGGTCAATACCGGTACCGGTACAGATGCGGCATGGGGAAACTTCCATAACGATAAACGGCTGTATGGTAATTTTGATTCCAGCGATCCCAGCCCGGACAGTAGTCCTGATGCTCCCGATGCGCTTGCTGATGCTGCTGCTTGGCGCAACATGGGAACCTACCAAACTATTGGAGGCCCAGCTATTCCACCAACGACTTCAGTGGATTATACCGGTGCTACCTACAATAGTACCGCGTATAACGGCGTTGACCCCAAAAAAAACAACGTTGTGGATTGGAACCAGCATCCGTCTGGTACAAATAGAGTCTATGGTGGGCCTATTACACGCAATACCTGGGTAAATAACAATACGAGTTCAGTTGCCCCGCCAGCTCCTTCCGATATGAGGACAAGCAGGACATACGACTATAAGAAAAATTATGCCAACAACGGGGCTTATCCGAACTATCCTTACGAAATGTTTGGTTATCCGTTCAAGTCGTACAACGAAGAAGATAACAATACCTTGACGAATAATGGTCAGCGCGATTCTGCCGATTCAGTTCGGGTGGGTGATGATGATCCTCATACGCACGAGCATATCTATCTCGAACGGGAAAAATTTACTACAATTCGTGAACCAAAATCTATCCGCCCGTTGGTAAACCCGGTTGCTAATGACTGGAAATGGGAACTGAACCAAAAATGGAACCATACGTATCCATTGATTGTTGAAGAATATCGCAACGATCCTCTCTTGGGAAGAGTATTGGTGCGTCGATACGCAGCAAGCTATACCAAAGAATATAATCCGGCGATAGGCCGTGTTTACCAGAATACGGTTACGCCGGATCTTAAATATACCGGGGATAGTTATACCGGTCCGGCACATGCTGGTGCCACTCCCATTACTTGTGGTGGCCTTTTTGAATGTAAACTTTCCGCAAACAGCATTCCGCAATTGCAATGGGCATACTGGCAGAACCCGGTTAATGAAGGCAACGGCCAGCGGGGTGAATTCCGTGGCCCGGCCTACACCGGTTGGGATCAGGACGTCCGCACCGTCCAGTTCGCCGATACCCGTATCTGGAAGCCGGGAACATTGGGCTACAAACCGGAAAACGAGCGTAAATATGGCGCCAACCTGATCTGGTGGAGTACCCAAGACAGCGCCTTTGAAAACTGGGCAACCTCCAAAGGCCTGAACCCGCGCGCCCGTCGTGTAGACCGCAATGTCAGCTCTGAAGGCGGCGACGGTTCGGAAAACCTGCTCTGGGGTAATGCAGATCCACAAAATGCCATCGGCACCGATGCCCGCGACCGCGACGTCGAAATCCAGCCGACCGGGGACATCACCAACGGCCTGATTCGCGTCGGCGGCGACAAATACAGCCACACCGGCAAGATGGCAACCCTCGGCCAGGAACTCATCTGGAAAGATGGCCGTTGGGAAGACCACCACAAGACCACCACCCGCATCTTCGGCCACTACCACCTTGCCTGGGCAGACCAGGATGACGATCGCAAAGTCAAAGCGATGAGCATGAACAGCTATTCTGGCGCACGCTCCTTCGTCGCCAAGGTGAAAGAGACCGTTCCCAATGCACAATCAGGCTATCAATCTCCGTGGGGCAGCGTGCCGAATCTGGACAGCGAACCGCTGAAATACAGCATCGGCGCCGAACCGATGACCCTGCAAAAAGTGCAGTACGGCCGTGTAACCAGCAACCTGGATCTTGTTTCCGGTGAAGGTCCGCTGGGCGACGGCTTCCTCCGCGCCCCGTTTGCGAAAAAAGGCGAAGGCGACAGCGTTGATAACTACTTCTTCCGTGGCGTTGATGCGACCACCATCGAGCAGATGGCCGCCCTGCCCAAAGACGGCACGGTCAAATACGTTGGCCACGCGCTGATGTACGGCATCAACAACGACTTCCACGGCATGACCGGCGATACCCATGCGGTTGAACCCAGCAAAAACCTGCCGAACGCCTTCAACGGCTTGGGTCGCGTCCCCGCTGGTGGTGGCGGTACGGCAACCATTGGCTTGGGTAACTTCGTCGAGGCGGATGTGGACTTCGGCGCGCGCAAAGTCAAAGGCGATGTTTACAACACCTGGCTGGTAAGTGACGACAAACCCGGCGTCGTCCACGACAAGCTGGTCGCCTTCGAAGGTGAAATCACCGGCAACACCGTCATCGGTACAGCCGACCGCACCTATGACCCGGCAGACGACAAAGCCGACTTCCGCGCCGCCTTCTTCGGCAGTGCCGCGGACGAAATGGGTGGCTCGTTCAACTCCGTCGCCAGCGAAAGTAAATACGGTTCCGCTTACGAAACCGGTGACTGGGGCGGCGTCTTCGGCGCGAAAAAACTCGGCTCTGCTAACACCTTCCAGGGTGACGACGGCGCCAACGTTTACGGCAACTAAGCCCGCGCTGCATACAAACAAAAACGGCCACGCAAGTGGCCGTTTTCTTTGGCGCAACTGCTTGATATTCTTTGAAGCAGATAGATGGAGCTGGATCGAACAACACCGACCAAGCCAGGCGCGCCGCGATGCCATTTCTATGATGCCAGTCTATGAAGGCTACCGAGAAGGGCAGCACGCGGGCGCGCAAATTGAAACCTTGAACAGCACGCCCTATCCGCCCGCAGCGTCCCGCACGACATCATTCGCCTATGGGCTAAATGTAAAAACACTGCCGCGCAGCCGCACATAAGAAACGCCGGCAGGGCGCTTCCGGCCGCTCCAATATCATTTACATACACCTGAGCGCTCGATGTGTATGTATAATTTAACCGCTATAATGCCGATAACATAGCAAACCATAAAACGGAGTAAGTATGAGCATATCCCTGATGGAAAAATCCGATTTCATCGAAAAATATAACGGCAAAGACCATCAAGTGCTGGACAGAATGTATGCAGTATTCCATAAAATCCAGCATCAAAAAGCCCTATTACTACTTGATCTCAAAGAGCCAGAACCCGGTGACGATGAAGACAGTGTGCGCGAATTAATGAATCATTTTGAACACTATCGCGCCTTAGAATTTGTCGATGCCGCTATTCGGGAAATTCTGACGGGCGAAGATATGAATGAAAGACTCATGGCAGAACCACCAAATCTGAAACGTTTTTTAGGCCTGTTAAAAGGATTCAAACACGAAATGTCCAATTACCTAAATTAACGCCTAATGTACGAAAGATATTTATGGAAATCTATTTGGTGGGCGGCGCGGTACGCGATAAATTGTTAGGGCTTCCAGTGCATGATCGCGATTGGGTTGTTGTCGGAGCAACGGCTGAAATGATGCTGGCGCAGGGATTCCGCCAGGTTGGAAAAGATTTTCCCGTTTTTTTACATCCTAAGAGTGGCGAAGAATATGCCTTGGCGCGGCAAGAACGCAAAACAGGGCGCGGACATCAGGCATTCGCGTTTGATTTTACGCCAGACGTATCATTAGAAGCCGATTTATTGCGCCGTGATTTAACCATCAATGCCATGGCGCAGACCACAGACGGACGCATCATTGACCCTTATGGCGGACAAGCAGACTTACAGGTGCGACAATTACGCCACGTCTCGCCCGCGTTTGCCGAAGATCCCTTGCGCGTGCTACGCCTCATGCGTTTTTACGCGCGCTTCGCACCGCTCGGTTTTACTATCGCAGCAGAAACTTTGGCGCTATGCCGCCATATCGTTGCAGAGGGAGAATTGCAGCATTTGAGTGCAGAGCGCATCTGGGCGGAATGCGAAAAAGCCCTCGCATCATCTGCACCGCAGACCTTTTTCAGCGGATTGCAAGCTGTGGATGCGCTAAACGTGCTTGGTTTCCATGTGGACGCAATGCAACTGGCAACGATGAATGCGCGTTTGCAGGCCATACTGGCCGTAGATAGCAGTGCCGAACACCGCCTTGCCGTGTGGTTACAAGGGGATGATTGCGCCGCCGCCCGCGCTGCATTACAAGCGACGCTGCCTCTGCCCAAACGCTACCGGCACTGGTTGCAATTGATCGCAGATTACGGCGATAGCATTCGCCATTGGCCTGAACTGGACGGTGAGGCGCGCTGGAGTATCTTCAAGGCCTGCGGCAGCCTGCGCGCAGAAGGCGACGTGCTGACGCTGGCACGGTTGATGCAAACGGACGCGGCGCTGGTGGACGCAATAAAAAACGCCCGGGAAGCTGTCCAGGCGTTGGTATTTGACGACTTGGCGAAGCAGTATCACGGCATGGCATTGGGACAGGCGATACGTGAAATGCAGGCAACACTTTTACGAAAAGGTTAGCTCATTGCATGAACCACTATGGACTATATTGCACCAGCTTGCGTTGAAATTCGTAGTGCGTGATAGTTTTTTCCTTAAAAATGGGGCTTTTTACCGTTATTTTGGTATGACTTTTACCAATTAAAGTTTCATTATTTTTAACGGTAACCAGTCCATAGCTGTGATAAGAAATATCTTCTGTAAAACCAATATCTGCGTAATCTTTGAACCAGCCTTCCAGGGAGTCTTCACGATCGACTTTAAACTCAGTAAAACGATCAGGAATATAACCGTTCTTTTTCGGCTGTGGCTTATGAAAGTGGCTGGCTGATTCTATGAAATATTCACAAGCCTGCGCTTTTCCTCCGGTAAACTCGTAACGATAACGAGTATACTGATCTTTGATTATTACTGTTGCATCGGGTGCAAGCAAATCACACAATGCTTGCGGATTGGCTTCACGATTAAAATTCACCTGTTGTACAGCCCAAGGGCGTATATAACCCAGGCTAAACTCCTGGTAATTGTGAAATAGATATGTCACCAACCCCAATACAATCAGAATAAGTATATGTATCATGCGTTAATCCTCCTTTTTTGAATTTAACCTTTATGCGGCGTTGCTTCATTCCGGCATGAGCGCTCAACGATGCCCATCATTTTATAGGCCAGATCGGCTGCGGTGAAATCGTAAACATGCAGGCCACGGATGGGCGCGAATTCAACCAGATCCATGCCGACTACCTGCCGCTGGCGAGCGATAGTCGTCAGCAAATCCAGCAATTGCCACCAACCAAGCCCTCCTGGCACCGGCGTACCGGTTGCCGGCATTAGCGCGGCATCTAGACCGTCAATATCCACGGTGATATAGATTTTTTCCGGGAAATGGGCAGGCAAACTCAAGTCATGCAATGGCGGGCGGCAAATATCGCGCGCATCGTAGGCGGTAATTTGTGCCGGAAATTCGTCACGCACGGCTTGTTCGTCCAGGCTGAGCGCGCGTACACCAACTTGAAACAGCGAGATGCCCTCATCCACCAAGCGTTTCATCACGCAAGCATGGCTCCAGATACTGCCTTCATAGCTTTCGCGCAGATCTGCATGGGCATCGAACTGCACTACGCCGATGCGCTCATTGGGATACGCGTCGGCAACGCCCATCACAGCGCCGTAGCTGACGGTATGCTCACCGCCGAGGACGAAGGGCAAGCTACCCTGCGCTGCAACACCACGCACGCGTTCACGAATGCGCAGCATGACATCACCCGCCTCGCCACGGCAATCTATCGCCGCGTGTGTATAAATACCCGCGCGACAAGGCTCGCTTCCCAGCTGGTCAAAGGTTTCAAGTTGGTCGGATGCCTCGATGATGGCGGCCGGGCCTTCAACCGTGCCGCTGCCGTAGCTGACGGTTTTTTCGTATGGTACGGGAATGACGTGAAAGCGCGCGCTGCCAGGGGCAGGCTGGCTGATTTCTGAACCAAGAAAGATGCGTGTGGTCACTGTGATTCCTCATTATGCGATGTCTGTGCGGTGGCGCGTTCTTATTGTAATTAGATCGTTACACTTCGTCAATGTAAGTTGTGCGCACAAGATAATCAGGTGATGACTGGGAATAGGGAAATGCAATTGTAGTGTCAATAGGCATTTGTACGTATCTATAAAATGATTTGTAGTAGCAGGGCATTCTATCTAGCATAGTATTTTATTCCCAATTTTCATTACGCCAATTTTTTAAGAATTGTGCCTATTCAGGCATGAAGATTTATAGGAGCAGATTTTTCTATCTGTCTGATTTTTTCAAATTTGATACGGTGCATTCAGTCATCGCCAAAATTAAACTGGTGATAGAGAAAATCTTTTTCTTTGCAGCCAGCATCGTCCAGGGTATAGGTATAGGTATTGGTACCGTGCTATATGGAGCTTTCTTCTTCCGGAAAGGGAAGATTCGTTTTTTGTTATCGCAAATAATTCCTTCTTTGTATTAGTACAGCCCCCTCTGCTTTGTCGTCTCGCGGCATGTCAGTATAAATCTATAGTGATGCGGTTTAAAGCGGTCAAAGGCAGCAAAGATTCATTCGTGCAGATGAGAAAAGCTGGCGTTACCGCTAATTTCCAAAATGCGGTGCAATTAGAAAACTGGCACGGCGTGGTATTCAATGAGCGAGATCCTCAGGCGGTTGATGGTTGCAGTCATGCGGGTTCTTCGAGCGGGTTCAAGGGGACGTTATACATACACCTGAGCGCTCATGGTGTATGTATATTGGCAGCTTATGATAAGTGAGGTGGCTGGGCACTATGTTGTATCTTATTGATTTAACAGGGTCGTATGGCTGGATGAATTTGCGCTCCAGCAGCATTTCGTCAATTTGGTCGCGCCGGATTTCTTCTCAGGTAACAGGCCTGCCTTCCATGAGATGTTTGATTGCCTGCAGCATATTCATTTCTCGTATGGTTTGTTTGTTGTCTTCATTCATATAACGCCGGGGACGGCCCGACTTTTTTGATCACTTCTCCCATCCACCCTTCTATTTCTGGTGTAGTGTCAATCACCGGGCGGATTTTTTCGATTTTGATGCGGTATATCCAGCTGTCGTCAGAGTTAAACCAGTACCAATAGTAGATAGAGTTGTTTTCTTTCAGTTTGGCGTCGTCTAGGGTGTATTCCAGCGCGTCATGGCGGATGATGTTGTCGTCTTCTGCAACAACCTCATCTCCGTCAAAGTAGCCGACGACTTCTTCGTCGCATTGGCGCAGTTCCCGCAGGTTTTTGATGGCCTTGCGCGTCAGCAGGAAGTGGTAGAACTCTTCATCCGCGCAGTCAAAAGCCTCAAGAATGAGGTCGTGCAGTGCGGCAAAGGCGGCATTGCCGCTGATTTCGATGACGCGGTGCAGTTTACGCATCGGCGGGCTGCCAGGGCCAACAAGCCAAATTTTCAGGCGGTAGCGGTTAATCGTTGCGCTCATACGAGGTCTCCGTGCGGTTTGGGGTACGATGGTAGCGGGTTGTCGCTGATGAGGCGGCGTACCGGCGCGGGCAGGCCTTTCGCCAGCACTTGCGCGCTTGGCAGCCAGTCCGCGCTGTTCGCCGGTGCGTCGATGCGGACGGCGAGCGGCGCGATGTGCAGGGTGTAGTGGGTGAATTTGTGGGTGAGGGTCGGCAGCGTTTCGCGCATGGCGACGGTGCCAAGCGCTTGCGCGGCAGCATCAGCGGCGGCGAGCGTTTCGTATTCAGGCAGCGACCACAGGCCACGCCAGATACCACTATCGGGGCGGCGGTAGAGGTGCAGGTAGTCGCCGCAGCGGGCGAGGAGCATCACCGTGTGTTTTTCGGGGTTGGCTTTTTTCGCGCGTTTTTCCGGCAGCGCAGCGGTTTCGTCGTGCCGGTAGGCATAGCAGTCGGCGGCAACCGGGCATTCACCGCAGCGCGGACGGCTGCGGGTGCAGATGCTGTTGCCGAGATCCATCAGCCCTTGCGTGTAACGGCGCAGGGTGGCAGGGTCGTCCGGCAGGCGCGCTTCCGCCTCGCGCCACAACGCGGTGAGGGTCGCCGGTTGGTCGGTTGCGCCATAGATGCCGGCGTGGCGGGCGAGCAGGCGTTTGACGTTGCCGTCGAGGATGGCTTCTTTCTGCCCGTAAGCGAAGACGGCGATGGCGGCGGCGGTGCTGCGGCCGACGCCTTTCAGCGTCTCCAGTCCGGCGCGGTTGTGCGGAAACTGCCCGCCGTGGGCGTGCATGATTTGTTGTGCGGCGTGATGCAGGTTGCGCGCGCGGCTGTAGTAGCCAAGCCCTGACCACAGCGCGAGCACATCGTCATCAGCGGCGGCGGCGAGGCTGGCAACGTCCGGGAAGCGGGCGAGGAAGCGCGGGTAGTATTGCAGCACGGTCGCTACCTGCGTTTGTTGCAGCATGATTTCGGAGAGCCAGACGCGGTAGGGGTCTTGGCTCTGCCAGGGCAGGTGGTTGCGGCCGTGACGGGCTTGCCAGGCGGCGAGGCGGTGGGCGAAGGGGGGCATAGAGGGAAAAACCGCCGTGGTCGGCGGCGGTTTTTGACGATTTAGCGGCGGCAGCGGGTGAAGTCGTGGCTTTCGCGGTCTTCGAGGATGAGCTGGCGCGCGCCGAGGTAGATGATGTTTGAGGCGACGGTCTGCTGCGGTTTGTTATTGACGTCGCGCGCGATGTTTTCCGCGGCCAGGCGCACGGCGGCTTCGGTTTTGTTTGACGGCACCAGGCGCGGTTTGATGGTCTCCAGCAGGATTTTGTCGCCCGCCTGCCGCCAGCTGCCGTCCGAGGCGTAGTCGAAATGCAGCCGCGCCTGCGGGCTGTTTTTGCTGTAGATGCGCACTTCCAGCTTGCCTTCGCCATGCAGGCTGCCGTCTTCTTTGTGCTGCCAGTGGGTGTTGTCGATGAATATCAGGTAGTTGTTGCCGTATTGTTGGTAGCTGATGGTCTGACAACGCCAGTTGCCGCTGATGCTGTCGCCTGTGGCAGCGCGGGCAATGACGGCGAGGAGAAGGAGTGTGAGGAGGAATTGCTTCATGGTTTGCTCTGTTTGTTTAACGGATGGTAATTATATCGGCTTTGCCGGGGGCTGTTGCAGGTATTTTTCGACTGCTGCGAGCGCCGCGGCGGGGTTGGCGAGCGGGTCGTATAGGATAATTGCGAGGTCGCGGCCGAGGCGGTTGTTCATCCAGGTGATTTGCCGTTTTGCCAGTTGGCGGCTGGCGATGATGCCCTGTTCGATGGCGGTCGCGCGGTCCGTCGCGCCATCAAGGTATTGCCAGATTTGCCGGTAGCCGACGCTGCGCATGGATGGCGCGGCGGCGGTCAGTTGTGGGCGGGTTTTGAGTGCGGCGACTTCGTCAATGAAGCCTTGCGCAATCATCGCCTGAAAGCGCTCGGCGATGCGTTGATGCAGCGCGGCGCGTTCGGGATTGAGGCCAATGGCGAGCGTCGGCCACGGCGGGCGGTGGTTTTGTTGTGCGGCATAGAGCGCGCTCGGCGGCTGGCCGGTGGTCAGGATGAGTTCAAGGGCGCGGACGAGGCGCTGGCGGTCGTTCGGCTGGATGGTTGCGGCGCTTTGCGGGTCAAGCCGCGCCAGTTCGGCGTGCAGGGCAGCGCTGCCCTCGACGGCAAGGCGCGCTTCTATGCGGGCGCGGTTTTCCGGGTCGGCGGGCGGCAGGTCGTCAATGCCGGTGTAGAGGGTGTGGTAGTAGAGCATGGTGCCGCCGACCAGTACCGGAATTTGCCCGCGCGCCTGCGCGGCAGTGATTTCGCGGCGGGCGTCAGTGGCGAAGCGCCCGGCGGAATAGGGTTCTTCCGGGTCGAGGATGTCAATCAGCGCGTGCGGGTAGCGGGCGAGAGTGGCAGCGTCCGGCTTTGCCGTGCCGATGTTCATGCCGCGATAAATCTGCGCGGAATCAACGCTGATGAGATGCACGGGGTAGCGGTCGGCAAGGGCAAAGGCGAGCGCGGTTTTGCCGGAAGCGGTCGGGCCGATGAGGCAGATGACGGGGTTCAGGGGAAACTCCTGCGAAGGGTGGGCGGTTATGGTCGCATAAAAAAGAACGCCGCATGCAGGCATACGGCGTTGGAATCCGGCGTATATCAATACACCCTGCCGTAGAGGTCGTGCGCGTCGCTGTCTTCGATTTCCACGTGGACGATGTCGCCGGGTTTCGCGCCGTCGATGTCGCTGATGTGGACAACGCCGTCGATTTCCGGCGCGTCGTAGGGCGTGCGTCCGGTAGCGGCGAGGGTGTCGGCATCGACTTCGTCAATCAGCACCGGCAGGACGCTGCCGATTTTTTCGGCGAGCAGGCGGGCGCTGACGGCTTCTTGCGCCGCCATGAAGCGTTGCAGGCGCTCCTGTTTGACGTCTTCGGGGATTTGGTCGGGGAGGCTGTTCGCCGCCGCGCCTTCCACCGGCGAGTAGGCGAAGCAGCCGGCGCGGTTGATGTCCGCTTCTTCGATAAATGCCAGTAATTCTTCAAAATCCGCCTCGGTTTCGCCGGGGAAGCCGACGATGAAGGTGCTGCGGATGGCAAGGTCGGGGCAGCGCTCGCGCCAGCGGCGGATGCGCTCCAGGGTACGGTCGCGGTTGCCGGGGCGGCGCATGGCTTTGAGGATGCGCGGGCTGGCGTGCTGGAGCGGGATGTCGAGGTAGGGCAGGATGCCGCCGCCCGCCATCAGCGGGATGAGGTCATCGACGTCCGGGTAGGGGTACACGTAGTGCAGGCGCACCCAGGCGTCGAGTTTGCCCAGTTCGCGCGCGAGGGCGTGGATGCCGCGCGCACCGAGGTCGGCGCCGTAGGCGGAGGTGTCCTGCGAGACGACGAGCAGTTCTTTCACGCCGAGTTTGACCAGGTTCTGCGCTTCTTTCAGCACCGCTTCCGCCGGGCGGCTGGTGAGGCGGCCGCGCAGGTCGGGGATGATGCAGAAGGTGCAGTGGTGGTCGCAGCCTTCGGCGATTTTCAGGTAGGCGTAGTGGCGCGGCGTGAGCTTGAGTCCGGCGGGCGGGATGAGGTCGAGGTAGGGGTTGTGCGCCGGTTTCGGCAGGTTTTCATGCACCGCGCGCATCACCGATTCATACGCCTGCGGCCCGGTAATGGCGAGGACGTCCGGGCAGCGCGCGCGGATGATTTCGGGCTTGACGCCAAGGCAGCCGGTAACGATGACTTTGCCGTTCTGCCGCAGCGCTTCGCTGATGGTGTTGAGCGATTCGGCGACCGCTTCGTTGATAAAGCCGCAGGTATTGACGATGACGAGATCGGCGTCGTCGTAGCGGTCGGTAATGGCGTAGCCGTCGGCGTTGATTTGGGTGAGGATGCGCTCGGAATCGACCAGCGCTTTCGGGCAGCCGAGGCTGATGAAGCCGACGGCGGGTTGTTCTGTTCTCATGATGATGCTCGGTTATTTTTTGGGGCGGCGATTTTAGCGTAAAAACGGCCGTCTTCATTTATAGCGGGCCCCATTTGTATTCCATACAACGACCCGCAGAAGAAAGCCCTTTCTTCTGCGGAAAAGAAGACGCGGTTGTATGAAATACAAATGGGATAGTTATACATACACGATGCGCGCTCAGGTGTATGTAAACAGGTCAATGACAGCAGCGAACGCGGCGGCGTAAAGTACGCGCCTTTATTCATCATCAAGGCACATCATCATGACTACAGAACCCGAAAACGACTGGGATTCCCGCGCGCCCGCCGTCCAGCGCGACCAGCTTGCCGCCTACGACGAAATGCGCGCACGTTGTCCGGTGGCGCACGACGACTACCTCGGCTACACCCTTTTCCGCCACGAAGACGTCAGCTTCGCCCTCGCCCATCCGGAAATCTTCTCCAGCCGCGTTTCCACCCGCCACATCGCCGTGCCGAGCGGCATGGACGCGCCGGAGCACACCGCCTTCCGCGCCATTAACGACCGCTACTACACCGACAAACGCATGGCGGGTTTCGCGCCCACCTTCCGCGCCATCATTCGCGACCTCGTCGCCGCCCTGTCGCGCGGGCAGGCGGTGGACATCATGGACGGCTTCGCGCAGCGTTACGCCATGCGCATCCAGAACGCCTTCATGGGCTGGCCGGCAAGCCTGGAAGCGCCACTGACCGCGTGGATAGAGAAAAACCGGCGCGCCACCCTGCGCGGCGACCGCGCGGAAATCGCCGCCGTCGCCCTCGAATTTGACCACTACATCCGCGCCCTGCTGCAAGAACGGCGCGACGCAGGCGACGCCGCCCCGCAAGACATCACCACCGAACTGCTGCGCGACACCGTCCACCTGCCCGACGGCGACCGCCCGATGACCGAAGCAGAACTCATCTCGCTCATCCGCAACTGGACGGTGGGCGAACTCTCCACCGTTTCCGCCGCCGCCGGCATCCTCGTCCGCTTCCTCGCCGCGCATCCCGACGAACAGGCGCGGCTGCGCGCCGATACCGCCGCCATCCCGGCCGCCGTCGAAGAAATCATGCGCCTCGAAGACCCGCTGGTCAGCAACCGCCGCATCACCACCTGCCCCGTCAGCCTCGGCGGCCGCACCCTGCCTGCGGGCAGCCGGGTAACGCTTAACTGGGCGAGCGTCAATCGCGACGAAGCCGCCTTCCCCGACGCCCTCGCCTACCAGCCGGAACGCGACCAGAGCGCCAACCTCGTCTATGGCGCGGGCATCCACGCCTGCCCCGGCGCGCCGCTTGCCCGCCTCGAACTGCGCCTGCTGATGGAAGAACTGCTTTCCGGCACGACGCACATCGCGCTTGACCCCACCGACCCTGAACCCTGCGCCTATGCGCAATATCCGGTCGCGGGCTATAGCAAAGTGCGGGTGGTGGTGCGGTAATATTGACCGCCATCGCCTCCGTTTCAGCCACGAACCCCACCCCCATGCTACCCGTTCTCTAAATGTGCGGCGCTAACCCAACGATTATCCTTTGTCCGATACCCCATGAGCTGCTGGCAAACCCTCGGCATCGCGCCGACATCCGACGAAGCCGCCATCAAAAAAGCCTACGCCGCGCGCATCCGCGAACACCGCCCCGACCGCGACCCGGAAGGCTTCCGCCGCGTCCGCGCCGCTTATGAAGAAGCATTGCGCCAGCGCGAATTTATCCGCCCGCGCCACGAGAAAAAGCGTCGCCGCGAGGCAGATGCACCCAGCACATACCCCGAACCGCCGCCGCAAAATCCGCTTGCTAACAGCTATTACGGCTACACCGCTACCCTGCCGCCGGAAATCAGCGAAACCCTGCGCGAGCCGGAAGACGTTACCTATCTCGACCGCCCCGCTGCCCACGAACGCGAACCCGCACCGCATGATTACCTTGACCGTCCCGCCAATAACGATGAAAACCCCGCCACACTCCTCGCCCGCCTGCAAGCGGCATGGGAAACCGCTACCTATGACGGCGCCTTGCTGCTCACCCTGCAAGCGCAAGCCGCAACCGTCGCCTCACAGTCCCTCGATTTCCGCCTCGACTACACCCGCGCGCTGCAACGCCTGCTTGCCAGCGGCGATTACCCGTACAGCCGCCAGTGGGCGCAGACGCATTACGCCCTCGTTCCGCAGAGCGGGCCGCATTACCTCAATGACCTTATCCGCCACTTGCGCGACCCCGCTATGCGCGATGCCCTCTTGGCGCAACACTATCCGGCGCTTGCCGCCTGGCTGCAATTATCGCCGCTGCGCCGCTGGTGGCAATTGCGCCGCGACTGGCTGCTGCGCCACAACTCCGGTCTCGTCTGGCAAGACTGGCAACGGCTGCGCTTTGCCAGCGGCGACCTTCCCGCCGCACATTACCGCGCCTGCTGGCCGCCGCTCGCTGCGTTGCAACGCAACCCCAACCCGCTTGCGCTGCCGTGGCCGTGGCTGCTCGCCTGGTTTGTCATCGCCACCATCGCCACTTTCATTCTGCAAAGCCGCCTGCAATACCAAGCGCTGTTCGGCTTCGCCCCGATCACCGTGCTGAGCAGCCTCATCTGGCTGGCGCTTGCCGCCTGCCACGTCCTGCTGCGCGCCAAATGCGCCATTACCCTTGCCTGGATACCGCCGCCGGTGCCGCGCAAGTTCGTTTGGGGCTTTGCCATCGCCTGCCTGCTGTTCGGCTGTCTGCCGGAGGCCGGCCATACCTTCACACGCACCCTCGCCCTGCTGTGCGGCCAGTTCGCCGTCATCCTCTCTTGGCTGCGCCTGCCAGCCAGCGCGCCCGAACAGCGCCGTCATTTCCTCAACGACGGCGCTGCCTGCATCATTGCCAGCCTTGCCCTCTACTTCGGCAGCGAGACCTTTAATCAAAACTGCGCGCCGTTTCTCAACCTGCTCTACCTGCTCGCCTTTACCTTGCGTTATCGCCGCCTACAATCGCCGCAGCGTGGCTTCGGCTTTTGCCTGCAACGGATGGCAGCAACCCTCGCCCAATTCGTCCTCTACCTCTTTTTCCTTGTCGGCTGGGCGCAGCTCGTCCTCTTCCTCGGCGGCGATGGTGGCATCCTGCGCTACCTGGGCGCTATTGCCCTGCTATTCGCCCTCATCGTTTTCCACTATGCAAGCTAAAACCCCATGACCTGCTGGCAAATCCTCGGCATCGCGCCGACTTCCGACGAAGCCACCATCAAACAAGCCTACGCCGCGTGCATTCGCGAACACCGCCCCGACGGCGACCCGGAAGGCTTCCGCCGCGTCCGCGCCGCTTATGAAGAAGCATTGCGCCAGCGCGAATTTATCCGCCCGCGCCACGAGAAAAAGCGTCGCCGCGAGGCAGATGCACCCAGCACATACCCCGAACCGCCGCCGCAAAATCCGCTTGCTAACAGCTATTACGGCTACACCGCTACCCTGCCGCCGGAAATCAGCGAAACCCTGCGCGAGCCGGAAAACGTCGCCTATCTCGACCGCCCCACTGCTAGCGAACGCACCACCGCACCGCATGATTACCTCGACCGCCCGGCAGATGCGCGCGAAAACCCCGCCGCGCTGCTCGCCCGTCTGCAAGCCGCCTGGGAAACCGCTAGCAGCGATGAAGCACTCCTCGCCGTGCTGCAAGCGCAGGCGAGTGAGCCGGCGCTGCAACACGTAGACCGGCGCAGCGATTACCTCGCGGCCCTGCACGACTGGCTTATCGCAGCGGCGCCGCTGCCGCAGAGTACCGTTTGGGCGGGCGAGCGCTACCAATTACAGCATGACCCGCGCGGTGAATACCGCCGCATCTATCTCGCCGCGCGCGTTGCCCTGCGTCAGCGTTCTGCCTTTATTGCGGCGCTGGCGCCGCGTTATCCCGAACTTGCCGCCTGGCTGAAGCTGTCGCGCTGGCAGCACTTCTGCGCACGCTGGCAGGATTGGCTGGTGGAAAGCGAGCATCCTGCGCACCGCCAGTGGCAGATTCTCCTGACTGAGCTGCAAGCGGCGCTCCTGCCCTATCACGGGCAACACCAATGGCACCGCTACCTGCGCCTGTGCGGCATGAGCGTGCTGCTGCTGACAGCCATTATCGCCATTTTCGCCACGCCGAACCCGATTCCGGGCATTATTTGGACGATCGCGCTGCTGACCAACCGCGATTGGTGGTCGCCGCCAATTGACCCCGTCCAGAGCGGCAAGCGCCTGTTCTTCCGCGCCTGCCTGCCACTACGCGGCCTCGACCAGGCGTACCGCCGCTTCCCGTACTGGCCGCTGTGGCTGCTGGCGGACATCAGCGTCATCCTCCTCAGCCTCGACAACGACGCAACCACGCCCGCCACCATCCTTTGGCTCACCGCCCGCGCTTTTTACATCCTCTGGCAGTACAAGCGGGTCATCGCCGCTAAAATACCGCCTGCCTATGTGCCGCCGCGCAGCCTGCTGCTATTTATCGCCCTTGTCTGGCTCGCCTTCACCTTTCTGACGTACCTCACCAGCGACCCTAGCCTCGCTGCCACCGCCTGCGGCAGCGCCATTTTGCTCTACCTCCTTTGCTGGTGGCGCGTGCCTGCCGATGACACCGCCGCCCGCCGCGCCTTCCTTGACCAGGGCGTGTTCACCGTCCTTGCTAGCATCGTCCTGACGAACACGGACGCGCCCACGCCGTGGCCGCTCATCACCTGCCCGCTGCTGGCGCTAGTGCTGGGCTATCGTTACCGCCTCTACCTGCTGCCGCGCCTGTTACGTCCGCTGGAATCACTGTGGCGCACCCTCGTCCGCTATGCCTGGCTTGCCATCCATTTATTAAGCGCGCTTGGCATCGGCTGCCTTGCCGGTTACATCTATCGGGACAGCGGCGAATGGACGATGACCGTCTTTATCCTCCTCTGCCTGCTGCACGCTATCGCCAGCATTGAGTACCATCTGAAACACCCTGCCTGACCACGAAATGCCCATGACCCCCACCGACTTCCTCGCCGCCCTCCTCCCCGCCCGCCTCATCCCTGGCGAAAGCGGAGCCGCCTACGCACCCGCCAACATCGCCCTCGCCAAATACTGGGGCAAACGCGACCGCGCGCTCAACCTGCCCGTAAACGGTAGCCTCTCCATCTCGCTCGGCGCGCTCGGCACACACACCACCGTCCGCGCCGCCGCAGACGACCGCATCACCCTGAACGGCACGGACGCCGCGCCGGACAGCCCCCTGCACCGCCGCACCTTCGCCTTCATCGAGCTGTGGCGGCGCGGCGCCCCGCAACCGTTACACGTGGAAACCACCAACACCATCCCCACCGCCGCCGGGCTGGCATCGAGCGCCTCCGGCTTCGCCGCCCTCACCCGCGCGCTCGCCCGCTACTGGCAACTCGACCTCGCAGACAGCGAGCTCTCCGCCATCGCCCGCCTCGGCAGCGGCAGCGCGGCGCGCTCACTCTGGCACGGCTTCGTCAAATGGGAACGTGGCACGCGCGACGACGGCAGCGACAGCATCGCCGCGCCCATCACCAGCGACTGGCAGGAGTTGCGCATCGCGCTGGTAGAAATCGACAGCGGCGCGAAAAAAACCGCAAGCGGCGCCGGCATGAACCACACCACCGCCACCAGTCCGCTCTACGCCGCCTGGCCAGAAACGGCAGCAGCCGACCTTGCCACGATAGAAGCCGCCATTCACGCGCGCGACTTCAGCGCGCTCGGCAACGTCGCCGAGGCGAACGCGCTCGCCATGCACGCCACCATGCTCGCCGCGCGCCCGGCACTCTGCTACCTGCAACCACAAACCCTCGCCACCCTGCACCGCCTCTGGCAGGCACGCGCCGACGGCCTCGATATCTACGCCACCATCGACGCCGGGCCGAACGTGAAAATCCTCTGCCGCGCCCGCGATGAAACGGCAGTACGCGATGCTTTCCCGCAGGCGCTATGGGTCAATCCTTTTGCGCTTTGATGGCTGTTTGATGTGGTTATACATACACCTGAGCGCTCGAAGTGTATGTATAGCAATTCACGCAAAGCCTTGATAATGAGGTATGCGAAAAAGCCCCGGTCTAGCTTTTTCGTCCTGCGGACGGGCAGTTCCAGTCCCCCACACGCACGGGTGAGGGGGTAGAGCGGCGGTTTGCGGGCTTTGGTTCCCGGTCTCCCCATTTACATACACCTGAGCGCTCGAGGTGTATGTAAACGGTAGTGATGTTTGGCTTTAGCGGATGGTGGCGCAGTGCGGGCGTTTCGGGGTTATTCCCGGCTCAAGGCTTCTACCGGGTCGAGGCGGGCGGCGTTGCGTGCCGGCAGGAAGCCGAAGAGCAGGCCGATGCCGCTGGCGCAGATGACGGCGGCGATGGTTGAGGCGGTGGAGTAGACGAGTTTGAATGCCGCCTGTTCTCCGCTTGGCGCACTGCCGCCGGCGTTGTTCATCACCCAGCCGAAGCCGTAGGCAAGGCCGACGCCAATCGCACCGCCCAAGAGACAAAGCATCAGCGCCTCGATGAGGAATTGCATCATGATGTCGCCCTGGCGCGCGCCGACGGCCATGCGGATGCCGATTTCTTGGGTGCGTTCGGTGACGGAGACCAGCATGATGTTCATCACACCGATGCCGCCGACAACCAGCGAGATGACGGCGATGGAGGAGATGAGGATGGAGAAGACCTGGACGCTTTGCGAGATGGCTTTGCGCAGGCTGTCGCTGTTAAAGAGGGAGAAGTCCTGGCTGCCGTGGCGGCGGGTGAGGATACGGGTGATGGCGTCTTCGGCGACTGCCGGGTTGGCGCTGTCGCTGATGCGCAGGATGATGCTGGAGACGTTGCTGCGTCCGAGGAGGCGGTTCATCGCGGCGGTGTAGGGCATGTACACGCTGATGTTGTTGCCGACTTCAAAGCGGCTTTGGCTGCTGGTATCGACGACGCCGATGATGCGCACCGGGGTGTTGCGCAGCAGGATGACTTGGCCGAGCGCGCTGCTGTATTGGTTGGCGGCATTCGCGTTAAAGAGGTTTTCCGCGCCTTTTTGGTCGAGGATGGCGACGGCGGCGTAGTTGTCGATGTCTTGCTGGTTGAAGCTGCGCCCGGCGACGATGGGCAGATTCTGTACCTGGAAGTATTGTTCGCCCGCGCCGGTCACTTCGCCGGTGAGTTCTTTGTTGTCGTAGCGCACGGTGGCGCTGGCGCTGACGACCGGAGTGGCGCTGTCGATGAAGTCTTGTTTGGCGAGGATGTCCGCGTCGCCGGGGACAAGGGTGCGGATGCGCCCGGCGCGGCGGTCGCCGAATTTGCCGGGGAAGATTTGGATAGTGTTCGAGCCGAGGTCGCTGATGCTGTTCAGCACTTGTTGTTGGGCGCCTTGTCCCAACGCGACGACGCTGACGACTGAGGCGATGCCGATGATGATGCCGAGCATGGTGAGAAAGGCGCGCAGTTTGTGGCCGA